>DAIEPS010000047.1 GCA_027348305.1 Anaerolineaceae bacterium
CCATGGCCGGGTTCGCAGCGGCGCGATATGAACTGCTGCGGCGCGCCGGCTGGGACGTGAACACGAAGGGGCTTTTCGGAGCGCCGCCCATCCGCGTGGTGGTGGGGGCAGAAGCCCACAGCTCGGTGTTCAAGGCGTTGGCGATCTTGGGGCTGGGCAGGGAGCGGGTGGAATTGGTGCCCGTGGACGAGCAGGGCCGCATGCGCGCGGATAAAGTTCCGCCAATGGATAACAACACCCTGCTGATCCTGCAGGCCGGCAACGTGAACTCGGGGTCGTTTGACCCGATCGATGCGTTGTGTGATGCAGCCAACAGGGCAGGTGCCTGGGTGCATGTGGATGGTGCGTTTGGCTTGTGGGCGGCAGCTTCTGCCAGCAGAAAGCACCTGACCAAAGGCATTGAGAAAGCGGATTCCTGGTCTGTGGATGGGCACAAGACGCTCAACACACCCTATGACTGCGGTATTGTGATCTGCAAAGACCGCAACGCGATGATCACGGCCATGCAGGCCAGCGGCGATTACATCCTCTACGGCGACGAACGGGATGGCATGCTGTATTCGCCAGACATGTCCCGCCGCGGTAGGGCGGTGGAGCTGTGGGCGACGCTCAAGTTGTTGGGCAGGAGCGGAGTGGAAGAACTGGTGGACGGCTTGTGTGAGCGTGCATCCCAATTTGAGGAAGAGATCAAGGCAGCCGGTTTTAATGTCTTGAACGATGTGGTATTCAACCAGGTGTTGGTGGCCTGCGGCTCCCCCGAAGAGACGGCGGCAACGCTGCGGAACTTGCAGCAGTCCGGCGAGTGTTGGTGCGGCAGCGGCAAATGGCACAACACACCCGTGATCAGGGTCAGTGTGTGTTCCTGGGCGACGACCAAAGAAGACATCAGCCGGACGGTGAGGGCTTTTATAAAGGCAAGAAACGGTTAAAGTGTAGACCCCCGCGGTTTGATACTGGAGATTCCTCTCAATTCATCAAAACCGCGGGGGTCTTTCGTAAGAATCGGAAATCTTTTTTAGATTTCCGATCCTTGCCCTAAAATGCTAGAGCGCAGCGCGCTGCATGCACCCGAGGTAGTTTTGCGAAAGGCGTGCCCTTTCGAGAAAGGCAGCAGGGCACGGCACGCCGTGCCCCTACCATAACTCTCGAATTATACGATGCCGTAAGCCAGCATGGATTTGGCGACTTTGAGGAAGCCGGCGATGTTGGCGCCCACCACGTAGTTGCCCTTGCAGCCGTATTCTTCAGACGCTTCGAGTGCAGAAGCGTGGATGTTCTTCATGATAACCTGCAGTTTCTGATCCACCTCTTCACGCGACCAGCTCATGCGCATGGCATTCTGCGACATTTCGAGCCCGCTGACGGCCACACCGCCGGCGTTGGCGGCCTTGCCCGGGCCGTAAAGCACGTGGTTGTCTAAAAAGACCTGCACGGCTTCGAGGTCGGAGGGCATGTTGGCGCCCTCAGAAACACAGGTGCAGCCGTTCCTGACCATGGCTTCGGCTTCAGCCTTGTGGATCTCGTTCTCATGCGCGGAGGGGAAGCTCATATCCACTTTGAGGTTCTGTTCCTTGATCACTTCCCAAACCGTCTTGTCTGCAAAATAAGGGACCTTGTATATCTCGGCGTACTCGCTCATGCGTCCGCGGCGGTGGTTCTTGAGGTCCAGGACGAAGTTAAGCTTTTCAGCGTCGATGCCGGCTTCGTCCACGATCGTGCCATTGGAGTCGGAAAGTGTGATGGTCTTGGCGCCTAGTTGGTTGAGTTTTTCGACCGTGTATTGGGCGACGTTGCCAGAACCGCTGACCGCGGCGGATTTACCGCTGATCTGCTGACCGCGCGTGGCGAGCATCTCCGCGGCGAAGTAGACCGCACCGTAACCGGTGGCCTCGGGGCGGATCAAGCTGCCGCCGTATTCCAAACCCTTGCCGGTAAGCACGCTGTTATTGGCATTGACGATCTTGAGGTAATAGCCGTAGAGATAACCGATCTCGCGTCCGCCCACGCCGATATCCCCGGCGGGCACATCCGTGTTGGGGCCGATGTGGCGGTAGAGTTCACGCATGAAGGCCTGGCAGAAGCGCATGACCTCGTTGTCGGTCTTACCCTTGGGGTCAAAATCCGATCCGCCTTTGGCGCCGCCCATGGGCAGGGTGGTGAGCGAGTTCTTGAAGATCTGCTCAAAACCGAGGAACTTGATGATGCCGAGGTTCACGGATGGATGGAAGCGCAGGCCGCCTTTATAGGGGCCGATGGCGTTGTTAAACTGGATGCGGAATCCGCGGTTGATCTGTACCTCGCCGCTGTCATCCACCCAGGGTACGCGAAAGAGAATGGCGCGGTCCGGGATGACAATACGGTCATAGATCTTGGCTTTAACAAAATCAGGATGTTTCTCAGCAGTGGGTTCCAATGAAGTGAGCACTTCCTGAACGGCCTGCAAAAACTCCGGCTGGCCGGAATCTTTTTCCTGTAAGCGTGAAATGACGTCTTGAACAAGCGACATGGTTTCCCTCCCGAGAAAACACAAAAGTTAAAGAGGTATAACATACCGGACGTCAAGAAAAGCTGAAAAAAGGGGAGGAAAAAATGAAAAAAAAATGAAAATGGCATACAGTAGGGGTTCGTTGCAACGAACCCCTACAAGAATTATGAATGGTGAATCGTCCCGCGGCCGCGACGGCCGTCGACCTTGATGTGCAGCGGCTTTTCCAACCTGACGTGGCGGGTATAGTGGATCGCATTCGCCACGGGTTGTTTCAAGAGCCAATCCCAATCCACACGGAAGGGGCTGGTGAATGGCATGGAAAAGTGTTTGACACCAAGGTTGATGATGTTGTGGAAGTAATGCGACCCCTGGCTTAATTCCACTTTAACATTCTGCTGGGTGGCTTCGATGATCACGCTGGCGCCGCAGATCTGCCCCCAGGTGACCGGGATGCCCAGCCAGGAATCTTCAGTGCCCAGGCGGCCAAAGACGATCAGCAGGTAGCTGCGGCCTTCATCCAAAAGACGGCGGTTGTGGGCTTCAAGCTCCTCAGCCATGGGGCGGGTGTTCTTCAGGTCAAACAACTCGGGGATGACATAAACGATATCGGTGATGCTGTCATCCACGCCGTTGCCCAAAACCACTTCAGATGAGGCCAGCGCGTTTGGATCCTGCATTTCTTCAGCCGTGAGCTTAAGATCCCCTTCGGGTACGACCATGGGACGTACCTGCAAAAAACCAAAGCGGGGAGGATCAAAGGTCATGGCAAATTCGACTTCCACGGGGCAGCCGAGTTTTGCCTCGCAGCTTGCCAGCATGCGTTTGATCAGCGCATTCACTGGGATATCCTTCATCACCAGCAAAGGTGAGAAGGTCAGCGCACGGATGCCCTTTGAACCGGTGCCGATCATCATGCGTTCGGCCTGCGGATCGTAGGTGGAGGCCAGGTGGAAGAGGGTGCCATCCTTGTCTGCGGTCATCAGGTTCTCGATCTGCAGAAACTCGGTCTCCTTGATGGGATTGAACTCGGGCGGTTCACCCATGTTGATCATCCAAAAATCGGTCTGGGTTTCCTTGAGCAATTCCTCGGTGGAATCGTAGGGCGGGGGCATCTCAGGGTAAGCCGGGGAATAGATCCAGCAGCGGCCGCCATCGACGATCGTTTTGCCGAGCCCAAGCGCCAGGTTGACCACACCGTCTTCGGGTTTGGCAGGCCTGAGCGGATAGAAGTTATATGAACGGGCGACGCCTGAAAGCTCCGGGTAGAAACGGTTTTGGTGGCGGCATCCGATGACTTCCTGCAATATAACGGCCATTTTTTCCTGGCAGATATCCAGCCCGGTGGCCTGACAGTAATCCCGCGCAATCTTGAAAAAAGTGGAAGCCCACACGAATTTGACCGCTTCGATCAATTTGGCGAAGCGCGTATCCGGGTCGGGCTGGTTGTTCGGGATCATCTTGGTGAGATAAACGCCTGCAAAGGGGCGCTGGGTCTGGTCTTCAAGAAGCCCTGAAGAACGGACGGCCAGGGGGGTCGTCCAGGTGGTGGAGAGCGCCCGCAGTTCACCGAGGGCTTCAAAGGGCATATCGCCGCGTTGAAAGGCGTTTGCAATGCGCGCATCTGACAGACCTGAATGGGCGATATCCTGTAAACCGTTGCGTTGGATGAAGGCTTCAAAAATGCTGGTGCCCAGCACGGTCAGCTTTGGAATATCAAGTTTGATCTCGGGGAAGGAGGATTGATCCAGTTCGGTCAGGGTTTGATGGACGGAGAGCAGCCCCTGGGCTTTGCCGCCCAGTTCTTCACGGCCATCTCCCACAGCCATCCTATCCAGCTCGGATTGGCGGCGCATGGATAGCAATTGAAAATGATGCGTAATCCTGATCATAGAAGAAAGTCGGAGGCTAGATCAATCCGCGGTCCAGGCAGGCGCGTGCCACCCTGTCCACGGCGAGCATGTAGACTGCATCACGGGAAGTGGTGTTGTTCATTTTGGCAAAGGTGGAAACGTCAATATAAGCCGAGGTCATCAGTGAATCCAGCTTGCTCAACACTTCGTCTTTGCTCCAGTAATAATTCATGTTGCTCTGCACCTGTTCGAAGTAGCTGCATATGACACCGCCGGAATTGGCCAGGATATCTGGGATGATGAGGATGCCGCGTTTGGTCAATTCAGGGTCCACCACCGGGTTGGTGGGGCCGTTGGCGGCTTCGGCAATGATCTTGACTTTGGGGCTGATCAAATTGACGTTGTCGGTGCGGATCTGATTTTCGAGTGCGGCAGGCACAAGGATGTCCACATCCTGTTGGAGCCAGGCGTCGCCGGGCAGGCACTCTATGCCGAGGGAGAGTGCCTTAAGTTTGTCGATCTCGCCAAAGCGGTCGGTAATCGAGACGAGCAGGTCAAAATCAATACCTTCCTTCTTGCGGAAGGCGTAGGTGGTGCGGTCGGTCTGATTCCAGCAGGCCACGCACTGGATGGTGCCGCCCATCTGGTGATAAAGCTGGGCAGCGTGCATTCCGACCAGGCCGAAGCCTTGAAAGCTGGCGCTGGTCTTTTCTACCGCTATGCCCATGTCTTTGAGGGCTTCACGTACGGCGATCATCACCCCGTAGCCTGGGGCTTCTTTGCGGCCCTGAGAACCGGCGTGATGCAAGGGCTTGCCGGTGACAAAACCGGGACTTTTGTGCCCGACGATGGTTTCATATTCATCAAGCATCCACAGCATGTGCTGTGGGCCGGTCATGATGTCGGGGCCGAGCACGTCCCAATCGGGGCCGGATTGATGCGCCACCTTGCGCACAAATCCGCGGCAGATGCGTTCCATTTCCATCGGGCTTAGACTGTGCGGGTCGCAGGCCACGCCGCTGGCGCTGCCGCCCAGGGGCAGGTTGACGATGGCGGTTTCCCAGGTCATCCACATGCCCAGTGCGCGGATGGTATCAAGGGTCTGGGCGGGGTGAAAACGAACACCGCCTTTGCCGGGTCCGCGGCTGTCGTTGAACTGCACGTGAAAGCCGCGCAGCACTTTCGATTCGCCGTTATCCAGTTTGATGGGCAGGCTGAACTGGCTTTCTCGCATGGGAAGACGCAGAAACTCGCGCACCGGCTGCTCAAGGTCGAGCAGGTCCGCGCAGCGGTCAAACTGCTTTTGGGCCATTTCAAAGAGGTTAAAGGAGCCGTCGCTATCCATGGATTATTTCCCTTTGGGCTTGTTCGGAGGGGTTGAAACCAATTTGTAGCCAATGCCTGAGAGGCTGACGATCATGGCGGGCTGGGAGGGTGTTTTCTCAAGCTTCTTGCGCAAAAGGTGCACGTATGAGCGCAGGTAATCAAGTTCGTGGCGATATTCGGGCCCCCAGACTTCGCGCAGCAGCTGTTCGTGCAGCATAACCTGGTCGGGATGTTTGGCAAGCTCCAGCAGCAGGTTGTATTCAGTTTCGGTAAGATACACGGCAACGTCATCCACGCTGACCTGGCGGGAAACCTGGTTGATGGTGAGGGATCCGCATTCGATGATCTCAGGCGTGGAAGGGGCGTTTTTGACGCGCCGAAGGATGGATTTAACGCGTGCGAGCAGGATGCGCGAATCAAAAGGCTTGACAATGTAATCGTCCGCGCCATTTTCAAGTGCACGCACTTCATCATCCGCAGAGGGCCTGTCTGACAGCATGACCACCGGGATGCTTGAAAATTCGCGGATATCGTGGAGCAGACCAAATCCGTCGAGGGTGCCGTCCAGCCTGGATTCGGTGATGACCAGCACGGGGATCTCACCGGTGACCAACTGCAGGGCGCGATCCGCTTTATTGGCGCTGACCGCTTCAAACCCGGCGGAGGATAAGACCTGGCGCAAGAGTGAAATGGATTTTGAATCGATATCCACGATGAGAATTTTTTCAGGTGACATATAAAGGGGCCGCTCCTCTTGAAGAATATTTCAATGTTTAATTATCGCACAAACCGGATGATTGTGGGGTTTCTTTTGCCAATTGCAAAATCGTAGGGTAATCGTTGATTAAAATTGTTGACAAAAGGTTGAGGAAGTTATACTATATACCTAATAGAGGAGATGCATCTATTATGCGAGTTACTAAAGGACTGATAATTGAGGTAAGTAATTAAGGCACGCGGTATTTCCGCGTGCCTTTTGTTTTAACATCTTCCTTATCAAACAAAGGAGAAACACATCACATGGATTACAGCATGATCGGCAAAATTGAAAAAGCAAAACGTTATGCGCAAGAAAGAGACCGTTTTGAATTTCATACGTTCTCTGTGACCGTGAAAGGTGATAATAATTCCCACGATGTAAAGTATGACAATGGCAAATGGGAATGCGACTGTGAATTCTTCATCACACACAGCCGCTGTGTGCACACCATGTCGCTGGAAACCATTCTGATGGGAATGGCCCAGCCGATTGATGTAGCCGGTTCAAATTAATTAAGATCGTAATGAACAAGCCCTGACTTTTCATGAGTCAGGGCTTTATTGATTAAGGAACAGGAAGAAAACCACGAAAGACGAAATACACGAAAATGACTTAATAAAAAACAAAAAGCAAATACTTTTGAACTATTCCTTAAAGTAAATTATATATTGGATTGTTTAGGTTCTAGCTGGCGGGTCTTTTCGTGGCGGCGGTAAATGATAACCCCTGCAATAAGCGCGATAACGAGGTATTCGCCGGGATGCCAATTGGAATATCCCCGAATGCCGGGAGCCAGTGCGAAAGCCAACAGGATGAAGAGATCGCCGATGAAAAGATATAGTTTCTTTCGATCCATGATGATTCCCCTTTTCTATTCAATACCTGATTACAATATAGCTTCATTCACATAATTTCAATTGCGAAAACGATATCCCCGGCCGGGGATGGTTTGGATCTTGTTGGTCTTAGCCGGATCGATCTTATCCCGCAGGCGGTGGACCAACTGAGTAAGGCTGTCGTCGCGTAGTCCCGCCACCAGTTTTTCTTCAGGCCAGACGGCAGTGATCAATTCTTCTTTTGTGCAAATTACGTCTTGATGCCCTTTCAGATAGTCCAACAGGCGCTTCTCAAGCGCGGTCAGCTCTTCAGCCTCCGAAGTGCCGGATCTGGCGGATAACAAAGGATGGTTTTCAAGACCTGACAGGGTGATCAATTCGACGGAAGGGGAATCCTCCCAGAATTCTTCGATGCGCTGACGTACAGCAGATGACTGACGCAGTTCATCAACGATCAATGGGACCCCGGAAGCGTGGGCTTCACAAACTGCCCGCAGCATGGATGGGTAACCTTTGGATAGAGCATAGATCGCTTTTACTGTTTCATCCGTCCAGGTGAGTTTGCGGCGTGATTGGAACTGGTTAATACTCCATGTCGCATCTTCAAGGCTTAATCCCCCAAGATGGATCGTATTGGCGAAGAACAGTTCAGCGAATTCGCTGGTTTTATCGAGAGGCCGGCGGGTGGAGATAACATAAGTCAGGGTGTATTTGAATTCATCACGCAGCGCGCGCAGGTTATTGTAGAGGGTTTTCAAGCCGGCAGGATCCTGCTGGAACAAATCGAAGCGGTCAAGCAGAATGCAGAGCCCCCTGGGTGACTCTTTGAGCGCAGCACCTATGGCTTGAATGAGGGCTTTCAAGGGAACCGGGGCGGCAGCGACGACGTCCAATTGATGAAGGATGGCTGCAAAGAGCGAACTGATGTCTGCCTGGGGCAGGTTGTTGCAGTCCACGCAGATAAACCGGGGACCAGTGGTGACCCTGTGAGCGAGAAAGCCGATCAAATTGCTTTTGCCGGCTCCGCTGAGGCCCACAATGGATACACACTCCCCTGAATCCACAGCGCGCAGAATGGATTGGACCTCAGAATTTCGATACGTGGAAGGGTACTGATCCCAAACGGACATGAGTGGTTTCCCCATTACTATTTTGTGGATGATCCTGAAAATATTATACCTGAGCCGTTCATGAATCATGTACAATAATAAAAGGTGAGGGAATATGAATCGAAAACAAAAGCTGATACTTAGAATTATTGCCCTGGTGGTGCTGATCGCCGCGCTGGCGTTATTGGTCTTCAGCCTGCTGCCAGGCAGCGTAGTTAAAGAGGTTTATTCCATCACCCCAACCTACCTTGTTCCTCCGGTTGTGACACCATGAGTACCCCAAAGCGGATCAACACATTACTCTTGTTGGCGGGGATTGTTGTCGCTCTGATCATTCTGGCAGGCTGTGCACAAGCAATGGCAACGCAGGCTCCTGCGGCTACTGAAGCACCTGCTGCAACACAAGCTTCTGCGGCGACACAAGCCCCTGAGGTCTCGGAGGCACCTGTGGCCACTGAAGCCCCTGCTGCTGAAACCGGGGGTGAAAACGCCACACAGGCACTTGCTACCAATGGTGTCACTCAGGCAACTTCTTATCCGACCCTGAAACCTATTGCCACCTCTCAACCGACCGTTGAACCCATCAGCGAATTACGCGTGTTGGAGTTGGAATGGCCGGAGAGCATCCGGTATGGTTCTTCTGATGTGATCAGACTGGCGTTGGTCCCATCCGTGGATGGATATACGGCCAGCGTTGAGTATGATGAACACAGTCTGACCAGCCAGGATGTCTCGATCAAGCGCCCGGCTGGGTATACGCTCAGCGCTGTCGCCCGGTTGGATGGCGTCGGGTTTGATATTTCACCTTCAGGCAATCAAGAGATCGGAGTGCAGACTGGCGAGAAGGTAACCTGGCGTTGGAGCATTGCACCGCAGTTGACAGGGAACCAGCGCATCTCGATCTTTCTGATGCTGCGCTGGGTGCCAGATGCGGCCAGCGGACAACAAGTCAGGGAATCAGTGGTTTTTGACCGCAACCTGGATATCCGCGTCAGATCGTTCTTGGGGCTGCGCAGCGGCGAAACGATGACGCTTGGTCTGGCGGGGCTGGCTTTCGGCAGTGTGTTGGGATTGTGGAGCCTTACCGGCAGACGCACGGCCAAACGAAAACGTCTGCAGGTGGTGGAACCCGAAGCGCGCTTATCCATCGAACCCGGTGCCGGGATCGAATTGAACCCGTACGAGCGGCGGCTGCTCCAGGCATTATCAAAAAAATACCAGCGCATCATTTTAAAGAATGAATTCCTCTCAGGGTATTCGGGGGCGCGCACGTTCCTGGCGCATCCGATCGCTGCCAACGGTCAATCTGATGCTGAAACCATTATAAAGATCGGTCCGAGCAAGGATATCGAGGATGAATACAACCATTATGAATCCTTTGTCAAAGACCGCCTTCCCCCGATCACAGCACGCATTCAAAGTGTGCCAATTACGCTTGCCGGTTTCGATAAAGCCGCGTTGCAATACACCTGCATCTCGGAGCCTGGCAAATCTCCGACCAGCCTCAGACAGGCTTTGCTGGCAGCCCCTGACCCGGATCATTTGCAGAGATTGTTTGACACTTTCGGCCCCAACTGGTGGATGCAGCGGCAGCCCTATTCATTCCGCCTGGGGCAGGAATATGACCGGTTATTACCCCCGCACCTGGTGTTGGAACCTGCAGCAGGCAGCGTCAAAATGAATCTTGATATGAATTCTGACCCGACTGCCATGCACCTGTCGGTGGGGGATGTGGTGACTCTATCCGCGTTTGAGTACCGTGAAGTCAGGCCGGACGGTAAGTCAATCACCCTGCGGGGCGCACCCCAGGCCGGCAAACCCGTTTACCGCTACCGCTGGCTGTCGATCAACCCGCCTAGAAATTCAACAGCCCGGATCGTCGCCGTACGCAGCGACTTGTTGGATGAAGCGACGGCTGATTTTGACCTTCTTGGTCTTCCAAATCCGTTACTGAAACTGGAAGGCTGGCTGCAGGAGACCATCAACGGCACGCGCTCGATCATCCACGGCGACCTGAACCTTGAGAATGTACTGGTTGGGCCGGGTAACCTGGTGTGGCTGATCGATTTTGCCCAGACACGTGAAGGGCATCCACAGTATGATTTTTCACACCTGGCGTGCGAGATCATCGCACACATCATCAGCCAGCGAGAGTTCAGTCCGCAGCAGTGTCTGTTAATGCTTCAAAATGATCTTGATCCGCTGTTGAAAAAGGTTGAGACCATTGCCGGTTACTGTCTGTTCAACCCCAATAATCTGCGTGAATACAGGCTCGCATTGATCCTGTCGTGTTTGGGGGGTCTCAAGTATCAGAACCTCACCGCAAGGGCCAAACACTTGCTCTTCATTACAGCAGCGTATTACGGATCAATTCTCTAGTACCCCCTGATCTATTTCTCAAGATTATCAGCCGGTTGGCATTTTGTCAGAAAAATGTCAGCCGGCTATCACGTCTTACAGCCTCCTGACCGCTATGCTTGATTTAACCAAATCATTCAGGAGGATGAGGATGAAAACAACATTTGTAAGGATCGTATCTGTTCTAATGGTTGTTGCACTCAGTGCATGTGCAAAAATGGCGGCTACACAAGCCCCTTTGGCCGCAGCCACAGAAGCTCCGGCTGATTATTACTCACAGCCTGATATTTCAGAACCGGTAGCCACTTATGTACCTG
>DAIEPS010000048.1 GCA_027348305.1 Anaerolineaceae bacterium
CTCTGGGGAATAGAAACCGTCAGCCTGCGCGTCTTCAATGCTTACGGCCCTGGCCAGCGCATCCCCCCGGTACATACCCCGGTCATCCCCGGTTTTTTGCGCCAGGCATGGGAGAACGGCACCATTGTGATCCATGGCGATGGCAATCAAACCCGTGATTATGTCTTTCGGGATGACGTTGTTTCTGCCATGATGGCGGCTTCCACCGCGCCTGATATCAATCAATTGACCATCAATGTGGGCAGCGGAAGCGAAATGAACCTGCGTGATCTTTCAAAGCTGGCAATCGAAGTGACAGGCGGGCACCCTGAAATTGTCTACAATCCCCGCAACGAGGGTGGATTGAGCCGCCTTTGCGCCGACATCTCGCTGGCGCGCGTAAAACTTGGCTATGAACCCAAAGTCTCCCTGGTGGATGGGTTGAAAATAACCTTCGACCAGGACATTCGCATCAAATCCTGATTTATCCAAACCGAAAACATCACCACGCCTGACTGGATTTTGCCTATTCCTTTTAGGTATAATTACTTGATGACCTGTTTGCCGCAAAGCTTCTACCATGATGAGGTCACATTGGTGGCGCGCCGCCTAATTGGGATGCACTTGATCCGCAGCCTGGATGGCATGCGCACCGGCGGCATCATCATTGAAACTGAAGCCTACCGCGGTGAAGAAGACCTGGCCTGTCACGCGCACGTGGGCAAGACCCGGCGCAACGCCATGCTGTATGAAGCAGGCGGCAGGTCATACGTCTACTTTACCTACGGCATGCACTGGCTGGTTAACGCAGTCACCGGGGATAATGGCTTTCCGGCAGCAGTTTTGATCAGGGCCATTTTGCCGCTTGAAGGGCTGGAGGGGATCCGCGCCAGGCGCAAAGACCGGCCTCAAGCGGAATGGTGCAATGGACCGGCCAAGATCTGCCAGGCGCTTGCCATTGATGGTACCCTCAGCGGAATTTCGCTGTATCAAGAGAACGGAGAATTGTGGATCGAAGCAGGAAAACCGGTAGCGGATGAAAAGGTGAAGACCAGCCCGCGTATCGGATTGGGCGCCACCCCCGAACCGTGGAAGAGCATCCCCTGGCGGTTTTATGTTGATCCACAAGATGTGAAGGATTCATGACACTGGAAGAAGAATATTTACGAGATATGCTGCGCATCAGACGGTTTGAAGAGACCGTGCTTGAAGAGTTCAAACGCGGCGTATTCTCTGGCACCACCCACACCTCACTCGGGCAGGAAGCCAACGCCGTGGGGGTGATCCGTCAGATGCTGGCGGATGACATCATCCTCACCAACCACCGCTGCCACGGGCATTTCCTGGCTTACGGCGGTGACATGCGTGCCCTTTTTGCTGAATTGATGGGCAGGCAGACCGGCGTCTGTGCCGGCCGCGGCGGCTCGCAGCATATCCACTGGAAGAACCTTTATTCCAACGGTGTGCAAGGCGGCATTGTGCCCATCGCAGTTGGAATGGCACTGGCTGAGAAACAAAAAAAATCAGAAGCTGCGGTGACTGTTTTCATTGGCGACGGCACATTTGGAGAAGGTGTGATCTATGAAGCCTTTAACATGGCCAGCTTGTGGTCCGCGCCGCTGCTGATCGTGGTTGAAAATAATCACATTGCACAAACCACCCCCACCGATTTTGCCCTGGCCGGGGATATGCGTATGCGCTTTCAGGCTTTTGGCATCCCCGCACTAGAGCTGGATACCAGCGATGTGATGGAAATTGCTGGCAATGCTTTTCAATTGATGCGGGAAGTGCATGAAGATTATTCTCCGCGGACCTTGATCTTGAACACCCAGCGTTTCGGCCCCCATTCCAAGGGGGATGACACGCGCCCAGAAGAAGTTGTGGCGCTGCTCAAGGAACAGCGCGATCCGATCACGCTGATGGAAAAACGTCTCCCCTCTGTTTCAGTCAGCACCCTTCGCGCTGAAGTCGAACAGGAAGTCAAAGCGGCTTTCAAAACTGCTTTGGCAGACCCCGCCGCGAACATGGAGGGCAGGGCATGAAACCGACCGTCCTCGATTCACTCAACCAGGGGCTGCTGGCTGCCCTGCAGGCTGATCCTGCCGTCCATCTTTTGGGTGAGGATATCCTCGACCCATACGGCGGCGCTTTTAAAGTAACGCGCGGCTGCTCAACAGCTTTCCCGGATCGCGTGATCCCCACCCCCATTTCTGAGGCGGGTCTGGCGGGTGTGACCGCAGGCATGGCGCTGCGTGGGCTGAAGCCGGTGCTCGAGATCATGTTTGGCGACTTTACCACCCTGCTCGCAGACCAATTGATCAATCATATTTCCAAATTCCGCTGGATGTACAACGACAGTGTCTCGCTTCCGCTGGTGATTCGCACCCCGATGGGTGGCCGCCGCGGATACGGCCCCACCCACTCACAATCACTCGAAAAACTCTTTCTGGGTGTTCCCGGGCTGACGGTGCTGGCGCCAGCCAACTTTTCCATCGGTGAAGACTCGCCAGGCAGGTTGCTGAAGAACACCATCCTCAACACGGATTCACCTGTCCTCTTCATCGAAAACAAGCTGCAATACCTGCAGCCCTTGCTTACTCTTGAAGAACTCTCTGATTTCGATGTGGACGTACGTTACGACCCGGGTGACACGCACCAGCAGTTTCCGTTCTATGTGCTGCGCATCAAAGGCGCACCGCAAGCCAGCATCAGCATCTCTGCTTACGGTTATTCTGCCGAAATGGCCAGGCAGGCGCAGTTGAAATTGGCCTTTGAAGAAGAAATTTTCTGCGAATTGATCGTTCCCACCCGCCTGTCACCCTTCGCGCTTCAACCTCTGGTGGACTCCGTTTCCAGAACAGGAAGGGTGTTATTGGTGGAAGAGGGTACCCGTTCGCTTGGCTGGGGCGCGGAAGTTGCTGCGCTGCTCGCCGAAGCGTTAGGTGACAAGCTCAAACAAGTAAAGCGGCTGGCCGCGCTTGAAACACCTGTGCCCGCTGCCGTCAGCCTTGAAAAGGTGATGCTGCCTCAGCAAGAAGATATCGAAAATCTCTTGAGAAAGATGAGCGCCCAAAATGCCTGACCTGATCCAGATCCTGGTTCCGCTGGTGAACCCCAACGAAAACGAAAGCCTGTTGGCTTCTCTGAACGTCAAAGAAGGGCAGCAGGTTAAAAAAGGCGACTTGCTCGCCGTTTTTGAAACCACAAAGTCAACCTTTGAATTGCTCTCAGAAGCAGACGGATTTGTGCTGGGCATTCATGCCGGCGAAGGGGACCTGCTCAAGACGGGCGACCTGCTGTGTTATATAGCAGAACGCGCCGATCAGGCATTGCCAAGATCAGCCGAACCCGAAAGACAAAAAACCACTTCCCCATCTGAGAGTGACCTGCGCATCACGCAGCCTGCCCTGGCCTATGCCCGGGCTAACGGAATAGATCTGAGTGTCTTCGCGGCGGGTCAGTTGATCACTGAAAAAATGGTCAAAGAATTGACTTCCGCATCATTACCCGAAATTGACCCTGCCATCCTGATCATTTACGGCGGGGGAGGGCACGCCAAATCGCTGATCGACCTGATCCGCGCCGAGGGCAAATACCGCATCCACGGCATCGTGGATGACGGCATCCCCGCCGGCAGCCAGATCATGGGCGTGCCTGTGCTGGGGGATGGTTCCAAATTGGCCGAGTTACGCCAACAAGGGATCGGTCAGGCCGTCAACGCGGTGGGAGGCATCGGCAGTATCGCGCCGCGCCTGAAAGTCTACGAGCGGCTGCGTCTCGCAGGGTTTACGTTTCCAACTGTGATCCATCCGCGCGCTTATGTGGAACCCACCGCCATCCTTGGCGAAGGCGGACAACTGTTCTTCAATGCCTATGTAGGCAGCGAAGTAAAAGTGGGTTTTGGCTGTATCATCAATACGGGTGCGATCGTTTCGCATGATTGTGTATTGGGTGATTTTGTGAATATATCTCCCGGTGCCATTCTGGCCGGAGCGGTGACCGTGAACGAACGATCCCTGGTCGGCATGGGTGTGACCATTAACTTGAATGTATCCATTGGTGCGGGTTCCCGAGTGGGTAACAGTGCCACAATAAAAGCCGACATCCCTGAGAATGGAGTCGTGCGCGCCGGAACGATTTGGCCCATTGACGGTAATGCAGGCGGATGATGTTCTTAAAGGATCTTTATGGCAAAGAAGACTGATACCAGAGGAATTGAAGACTCCAACAAACGGTTTGACACGAACGCAAAAGCAGTCTTGCGTGGCAAGAGTAAACGCGGAAAACTAGCCAATCTACTGCCCTTTTTGGGGCCAGCTTTCATCGCCAGTGTTGCCTACGTAGACCCCGGAAACTTTGCCACCAATATCGCCGGCGGCGCCCAATTTGGGTTGACCCTTTTATGGGTGATCGTCGCCAGTAACTTGATGGCCGTCTTAATTCAAGCATTATCAGCAAAATTAGGCATCGCCTCAGGCCGCAACCTGGCTGAGATGTGCCGCGAGAAATTCCCCAACTGGTTCGTCATCTTCCTGTGGATCCTGATGGAGTTGGTGGCCATGGCCACTGACCTGGCGGAATTCCTGGGCGCGGCCATTGGATTCAACCTGCTGTTTGGCATTCCGCTGTGGATCGCAGGCATTCTGACCGGCATAGCCACATTCATCATCCTCGGTCTGGAACGTAAGGGGTTCCGTCACCTTGAAGCTGTTATTTCCGCAATGGTGGGGGTGGTTGCCATCAGTTACGTGATCGAAACCATCATTGTCAAACCCATCTGGGGGCAGGTTTTGTTCCACGCCGTCGTGCCACGGTTCAGCGGATCAGAAAGCATTCTGCTGGCCACCGGCATTCTCGGCGCCACCATCATGCCGCATGCCATCTTTTTACATTCTGCGCTGACCCAGGGCAGAATTGTGGTCAAGAAGCCCAACCTGTTAAAAAGATTGTTCAGGTTCGAGTTGATTGATATTTTCATTGCCATGGGTGTGGCCAGCCTGGTCAACATGGGCATGTTGGTCATGTCCGCGACCACCTTCCACAACCAGGGCATCACGAGTGTGGGCAGCCTCGAAGTGGCTTATAAAACGCTTGAGCCATTGATGGGCAAAGCCTCTTCAGCAGTCTTTGGTATTTCATTATTATTCTCCGGGTTATCTTCCGCTTCGGTGGGGACGATGGCGGGGCAGGTGATCATGAAAGGTTTCCTGCATCGTGAGATCCCGGTGTGGATTCGCCGCCTGGTGACCATGGTGCCTTCCATGATCGTAGTGGCCATTGGTCTTGATCCTTCACGAACGCTGGTGATCAGCCAGGTTTTGCTCAGTTTCGGGCTGCCATTCGCCATCATTCCGTTGGTTTCGTTTACCAGCCAGAAAAAGATCATGGGGGTTTTAACCAACAAGAAACTCACCACGATCCTGGCTTATATGGTTGCCGGGATCATCCTGGTGCTCAATATTTTCCTCCTCTATTCAACATTCAAAGGATAAGATCATGTTTAAACATATCCTCCTTCCTCTTGACGGTTCCCAGTTGGCAGAAGCGGCCATCCCCTATGTGGTCGAATTATGCAAAAAACTGGATTGCAAGATCACGCTGCTGCATGTGATCGAAAAAGATGCTTCTTCTGAAATCCATGGTCAGCATCATCTCACCAACGAACCTGAAGCCTGTGATTATCTTGGTGAAATTGCTGACAAGTATTTTTCTTTTTGCGGATCAGTGGAAAAACATGTCCACACTGAAGAGGTCAGCCAGGTCTCCCAGAGCATTGTGGAGCATTCGGGAGAATTCGCCCCCGATCTGATCGTCTTGTGCGCACACGGTGTCGGCGGATTGCGCGATATCGTGGCCGGGTCGATTGCTCAACAGGTGATCGCCAATGGCAGCGTTCCGGTTCTATTGATCCACCCCGAAAATCCGTTCAACGGATTCAAGAATTTGCTGCTGCCATTGGATGGAGAACTGGAACACGACCGTGTTCTGGATTTTGCAGCAGGTCTGGCGCGTCAATTGAGTTCCGATTTACGTCTGGTACGCGTCGTGCCCACTTACTCAACACTTGAAGGCGAAACTGCTGCACTCGGCACCATGCTGCCGGCTACCACGATTGCTTACCTTGACGTCATGGAAGAGGAAGCCGCAGAATACCTGCAGAAGCATCTTGATGCACTTTGCGGCAAGGGAATTGAAACCGAGGCAGAAGTCCAGCGCGGCGATCCTGCCCAGGAAGTGGTAAAATCGGCTAACCGTTCCAATACTGACGTGATCATTCTGGGTACACACGGCAAATCAGGCCTCAACGCGTTCTGGTCTGGAAGTGTTGCTCCAAAAATTCTTGCCAGGACGAAGATCCCTGTGCTGCTATACCCGGTTCGGAGGAACTAATGTTTAAGAAAACACCTGCCCCCACACCAGCTCCCACTTCACCTGTCGAGAGAGTGACATCTGTTTTAGGCCCTGGAATTAATTGGACGGGCAACCTGGGCGGCAAGGGCGGTATCCGTATTGAAGGTACGTTTGAAGGCGAGATCGCCATCCGCGGATTGGTGGTGATCGGAGAAACCGGCCGTTTGACCTGCAAAATGCTCAAAGCCAACAATGTCATCGTTGCAGGTGCTGTAAAAGGCAACATCACTGCAGAAAAGCTCGAGATCCGTTCTACAGGCCGCGTTTGGGGCGATGTGGTCACCACTGCATTTTCTACTGAAGAGGGCGCCTTCCTGCGAGGGCAGGTGCGCATGGAAGAGCATGTTGAGATCAAGCTTGAGGATGAGGCTCTAAAAGAGAAGCCCTCCGAAGAGCTCACAGAACCCACATCCGATGACGCGAACGGTTCATCAGAGCACATCATTCCCACCAGGCCGGTAAAGAGCCGAAAAGTGGCATAGAGAAGAAGGTAAATTTGAGTGGATTAGCCTGGCTGGGGTATGTTATTGAGTGGATGGGCGCCATCGCGGTGGTGATGATCGCGGGTACCAGTCCGTTGTTTAAAAGCATTCGCCGTATCGATTTTCGCTTTCCACGCAGAGAATCTACATTCGCGCTTTCTGTGTTTGCGCTTTGCTACCTGATTGCCTTCCAATATTTTGGCAACCCAGTTTTCCAATTCATGCTGGATTTCAGCAAGATCCTCCCCGGAGGGGAACTGGCCCAGCGTACCCTGCTGGCTATGATCAGCTTGATCCTCTTCTTGTTGGCCACATTCCTGCGCGGGCAGCCACTGAAGAGTATCGGCTGGGGCAAAGCAAACTTCAAACCAGGGTTAACCCTCGGAATTCTGCTTGTCATAATTGCCATAGTGCTGCGCGGCAAAGTTAACACCTTGCTGCAGGGCATAACCGCAGAACAGGGGAGCCTCTTGTTGGTTTGTTTGCTTTTGGCGCTGGCCGAAGAGACTATTTTCAGAGGTTATATCCAGCTTCGCTTAAGTTCCTTCCTGGGCTCCACCTGGGGATGGCTGGCGACCGCTGCCCTTTACCTGCTCTGGGTGCTGCCCGGCCGGTTATGGGTCTTGCCTTTCGCTGAATTGTGGCCAACCCTGGTCATCTCCCTGGCGCAAGCCCTGTTGCTCGGTTGGATCATGCGAAAAAGCGGCCACGTGGTTTCGAATGTTCTTTTCCGCGCTGTGGCGGCATGGTTGTTGTTAATCTAAGTTTTCATTTTCCGTTTTAGGAGTTCCCCATGCGCATGTCGCGCCTTTTCTCACAAACGCTGCGTGAAGCCCCCGCCGATAGCGAAATTGTCAGTCACCAACTGCTCGTCAGGGCGGGCTTCATTCGCCAGTTAGGTGCCGGGATCTTTTCTTACCTGCCTCTCGCGCATCGCAGCCTTGCCAGGATCATGTCCATCATGCGTGAAGAGATCAACGCTATCGACGGACAGGAGATCAGCATGCCGGTGGTGCAGCCCGCGGATATCTGGAAAGAAACCGGGCGTTGGCAGCAGATTGGCAGCGAAATGGGCCGTTTTAAAGATAAATCAGACCATGACATGATCCTGGCCATGACCCACGAAGAGGTGGTGGCCGACCTGGCCCGCGGTCTCATTCGCTCATACCGGCAGCTTCCTGCGTTGGTCTATCAACTGCAAACCAAATGGCGCGACGATCCGCGTCCGCGCGCAGGGTTGATCCGCGTGCGCGAATTCACCATGCTTGATTCCTACAGTCTGGATACCGATTGGGAGGGCCTCGATAAGCAGTATCAGGCTCATTACCAGGCATATTTTCGCATTTACGAACGCTGCGGCCTGCCCACTGTGGCCGTACTGGCGGATACCGGCATGATGGGTGGCAAGATGGCCCATGAATACATGTATCTGACCCCCATCGGCGAAGACAGCCTGCTGTTCTGCGATGCCTGCGGATATTCCGCCAATCGCCAGGTAGCCAAAACCCAAAAGCCTAAACCGGCTGCCGAGGCAATGCTGCCGATCGAAAAAGTGGCCACCCCTGAATGTTCTTCCATTGCTGATCTGGCGGCATTTCTCAAAGTC
This sequence comes from Anaerolineaceae bacterium, assembly GCA_027348305.1. Classification (GTDB taxonomy): domain Bacteria; phylum Chloroflexota; class Anaerolineae; order Anaerolineales; family Anaerolineaceae; genus UBA6107. Next base: position 8,479 of record DAIEPS010000048.1, read on the forward strand.
CCCGCTTCAAAAACCGCCAAAGCGGTCTTCTTTACCGCTGATGTACAGAATGAATTCGGATCCATCAAACAGGAGTTTATCTTCTGTGTGGTGCGTGGCGACATGGAAGTCAACGAGACCAAGATCAGTAACCTGATAAAAGCCAAAGAACTGCGCCCTGCCACGGATGAAGAGATTGTCCGCACGGGCGCCGTGCCTGGTTATGCTTCGCCCGTAGGGTTGAAGAAGGTCAGGGTGATCGTCGATGAACTGATCCCGCTTTCTGCCAACCTGGTGTCAGGCGCTAATGAGAAGGGGTACCACCTTCTCAACGTAAATTTCGGACGTGATTTTGAGGCAGCCGAAGTCGCTGATATAACCTCCGCCGGTGAAGGGGATGCCTGTGAGAAATGCGGCAAACCCTACCGCCTTTCACGCGGGGTCGAAGTGGGCAACATCTTCAAATTGGGCACTCGCTATACTGACGCCCTGGGCTGCACCTTTACCGATGAGAATGGTGAAAGCCACCCCATCATTATGGGTTCTTACGGCATCGGAGTGGGGCGGCTGCTGGCCTGCGTGGCTGAAGAACATCATGATGAAAAAGGCTTGATCTGGCCAGCATCCATCGCACCTTTCCCGGTGCATATCGTGGTGCTGCCCGGCAAGTCGATGGATGTGACCCCCGTGGTTGAGGACCTTGAAAGATCTCTTCGCCAGGCGGGGATCGAGGCGCTTGTTGACGACCGACCTGATTCAGCGGGGGTAAAATTCAATGATGCGGACTTGATCGGCCTGCCCCTGAGGGTGACGGTCAGTGAACGCGCCTTGAAAAATGGTGGTTTAGAATTGAAACTGCGCAGCGGCGGTGAGAGTTGGATCGTGCCGGTTGATGAAGCCGTGGCGGTAATAATGAAGACAATCTCTGGTCTGAACTGACCAAAAAAGGATAAAATCAAAATTATGACTGAGTCATTACCATTCCTTGTCCCCATGTCGAGCCCTGATATCACCGATGCTGAACGCGCCCGGGTGATCGAAGTGGTTAATTCTCTATATTTAAGCATGGGCCCTCAAACCACTAATTTTGAAAAAGCCATCGCCGACTTTGTTGGCGCCAAACACGCCGTAGCCGTGAACTCAGGCACAGCCGGTCTGCATTTGTGTGTCAGGGCTGCCGGCATTGAAGCCGGAGACCTGGTGATCACCACCCCGTTCTCTTTTGTTTCCTCCTCAAATGTTTTACTTTTTGAAAAGGCTATCCCGATATTTGTTGACGTGGATCCGTTCACCGGCAATCTGGATGTCGATTTGCTCGAAAAAGCTGTGGTTGACCTTGTCGGCGGCGGCGAAGCTGCCAAAAAGTGGCTACCACGCGAAGGCGCTCAGAATCACGGCAAACTTAAAGCCATCCTCGCGGTGGATGTGTTCGGCCAGCCCGCTGATTACGAAAGGATCACGAAACTGGCAAAGAAATACAACTTGAAATTGATCGAGGATTCTTGTGAATCCCTGGGCGCTGAATACAAGTCCGTCAAGACCGGCTTGTTTGGCGATTACGGTGTGTTTGCGTTCTATCCCAACAAGCAGATCACCACCGGTGAAGGCGGAATGATCGTCACCAACGATGACAAGGCCGCCGGTATCATGCGTGCCCTGCGCAACCAGGGACGCGCCCCCGGGGACAATTGGCTTCAGCACACCGAACTTGGCTACAACTATCGTATCGATGAACTCAGTGCGGCTTTGGGTGCTGTGCAGATGACCCGCATCGAAGAACTGCTCAACAAACGTCAAAAAGTGGCGGATTGGTATGCCGAGCGCCTGTTTGAGATTCCGGGTGTCGAATTGCCCGGCATCGCTGAAGGCACAACCCGCAACAGTTGGTTCGTCTATGTGATCAAGGTCAAGCAAGGCATCGACCGCGATAAGTTGGCTGCGAAACTGACCGAGGCGCGTATTCCGGTGCGGCCTTATTTCTTACCCATTCACCTTCAACCCTATATGGTCAAGCAGTTTGGCTATCGCGAAGGCGATTACCCGGTGACTGAAGACCTTGGCAGGCGCGGATTGGCCCTGCCTTTCTCAGGTGTTATGACCGAGGAGCAGGTGGAAGCAGTCTGCCAGATCTTGCGCAACTGCCTGACCTCTTAGGTTGACTGAAGAACATGGCTGAAACCTTTACTTTTCTGCCCGACCGGACCCGTGGAATTGTGGTCCATGTGCTGATCATCCTTGTGCTCCTGGCGGGATGCGGTGTCTTGGTGTGGCAGGCTTTTCAGCAATCCGGCGGCATCCTGCTGGTGGTGGACCTTTTGGGCGCGGTGATTTTATTTGGACTGTTGCCTTTTGCCGGTTACCGCGGATATGCGTTGATCAACGGCTTCTACTCTCTCAAACGCGATGGACTGCGCATCCGCTGGGGGCTGCGCGCCGAAGATATTCCCCTCTCAGAAGTAACCTGGGTGAGGCCGGCGACTGATCTTGAAGTGCCGCTGCGTCTGCCTGCTTTTTCCCTTCCCGGT
>DAIEPS010000049.1:0-3329 GCA_027348305.1 Anaerolineaceae bacterium
TGACGCGGTCAAAACCGGACAGGTGTTGGCGCGTCTGAATGATTCCCCTGCGGCTAAACTTGCCCTTGAGAACGCTCAGGCTGAAGCCCTCTCCGCCCAGCAGGCGTATGATCAACTTCAAAGTTCAAAAGACCTGACGCTTGCCCAGGCCCAGCTCAACCTGGCGAATGCCAAAAAGGAATATGACAAAGTTCGCGGAAATCAAGTCGTCCAGGGTCAGGCGCGTCAAACCAACCAGGATGTGATCAATGCCGCCCGAGCTGCTGTGACGATTGCCGAAGACAAGGTAGCAACTGCTGAAAAGAAATACAATGATTTTAATGAAACGCCAGATTCTGATCCGCTTAAGGCTGCTGCCCTCAGCACACTTTCAAACGCGAGGTTGAATCTTGAGCAAGCCAAACTCAATTTGAATAACTACATTAATCCGCCCAACGCACAGGATCTATCCATTTCAAGTGCGGAAGTTGCGGTTGCCAAAGCAAAATATGATGATGCCCAACGCCAGCTTGAAAAGTTGCAAAACGGCGCCAATTCCAACGAATTGGATATGGCAAAGGCAAGGTTGGATTCTGCCAATGCAGCGGTGGTCAATGCGAATGCGCAGGTCGATGCGCTAACCCTCAAAGCGAACATTGACGGCACCATCGTGGACCTCACCCTTCAACCTGGACAAAAAGTCGCTGCCGGTGAAACAGCCGTGGTTGTTGCCGACTATTCAAACTGGGTGGTTAAGACGGACAACCTGACCGAAACACAGGTGACCTCGCTGACAACCGGTCAAAAAGCCAACGTGACCCTTGACGCGCTGCCTGATAAAACCCTGAATGGTGAAGTCACTTACATCAATTCATTGTTTGAAGAAAAACGCGGAGATGTCACCTACACCGTCACCATCCTGCTGACTCAAATCGATCCGCTGATGCGCTGGGGTATGACCGGTGCCGTCGAGTTCCTCAAGTAGAAAGGTTGGTCAACCGCGATGAAACAAATATTTGAAATTTCGGGCTTTTTGGCGCTCAAAGAGATCTGGCGCAACCGCAGCCGCTTTCTACTGGTGAGCCTGGTGATTGCCCTGATCACTTTACTGGTGCTCTTCATTGCCGCCCTGGGTGAAGGCCTTGGCAACGGCAACCGCGAGTACATCTCCAAGCTGGATGCCCAACTGATCGCCTACCAATCCAAGTCGGATTATCTGATCGCGGCCAGCCGCCTCAGCAAAGACCGTGTGGCAGCCATCCGCCGTGTAGACGGGGTGGCTGATGTCGGCATGCTCGGCACTGCAAACGCAACATTGATCCTGCCAGGTGATGTAAAACCTCTTAAAGTCGCCCTCCTCGGCATTCAACCCGGGCACACCGGCGAACCTGCCGTTGTTCAAGGGCAGCAGCTCAGCACCGACCTTGCCGATGAAGTCATCATTGACAAGAACACCGCCCTGCGCACCGACCTGAAGGTAGGAGACAATTTGACCCTCCGCACAACCCAGGGTACCCAGGACGAGTTCTATACCCTGCGCATCGTTGGCATTGCAGATGGACAACAGTATTCTCTGCAGCCTTCCATCTTTGTACCTTTTTACACCTGGGACCGGATCAAACCTAAGTCAGAAGCCGAGATCAATAATCCCAATCCGGTGGCCAATGTGATCCTGGTCAAATTGAAAGACCCCGCAAAAATCAACGAGGTCAGTGCAAGCATCGTCTCTCAAGTCAACAATGTTGAAACTGCAACACTCAAACAGGCGATCCAGGCTCTGCCCGGATATTCTGCCCAACAAAGCACACTCAACCTGCAAGGCGGATTTACCCTCTTCATTGGTGTGTTGGTGATTGGCGGGTTTTTCCAGATCCAGATATTGCAAAAGGTGGCTCAAATTGGCGTACTCAAAGCCATTGGCACGGCCAACCCAACTGTTGCCCTGGCCTCGATCATTCAAATTGTCGTGGTTACCATGGTGGGTGTCGCCATAGGCGGCTTTCTTACCTTCTTGTTTTCACTATCGTTTCCGCCGACCGTACCCATTGTTTTCAACGGAACAACCACAGCCATAGCAGTCATCGCCTTATTACTGATCGGACCCTTAAGCGGACTGGTCTCCACCCGGTACGCAGTCAGGATCGAACCCCTCAAAGCACTTGGGCTCTCCTAGAGTTGGAATCTATTATGAATACTTATGCACTTGAAACTGAAAATGTCACCAAAACCTACCAGAGTGAATCCGGAGTCATCAACGCCGTGGACGAAGTCTCACTGCAGGTCAAACTGGGTGAATTTGTTGCCCTGGTTGGACCCAGCGGGTCCGGCAAGACCACCATGCTTTCCATTTTAGCCGCCCTGCTTAAACCGACCTCCGGCAAGGTGATCCTAGACGGACAGGACCTGGCCGCCATGAACGAAGTGGAACGCGTCTCGATGCGCCGCAACAAGATCGGGTTCACCTTCCAGGCGAACAACCTGGTGCCTTATCTCAGCGCAGTCGAAAACGTGGAACTGATGCTGCGCCTGAATGGCAGACTCGACAAGACCGGCAAGATGCGTTCTCGCGAACTGCTGGCCCGGCTCGGCCTGGCAGAACGACTGCATAACCTACCCGGCCAAATGTCAGGCGGGCAGCAGCAGCGTGTGGCCATTGCCCGCGCCATGATCCACAACCCCAGCCTGGTGCTGGCCGATGAGCCCACTGCCAGTCTGGATACTGAACGCGCCTACCAGGTGGTTGAAACCTTCGCCGGTTTGATCCACGAACAGAACCGGGCTGGCATCATGGTGACCCACGACCTGCGCATGTGTGAATATGTTGACCGTGTGTTGCAAATGCGTGACGGCAAATTGGTGAAGATCTATACCAACAAAACCGAGATCATGGATCTGGTAAAAGGAAAAACAAATTAACCTGGCTTATTCATACCAGTAAAAATATTTTTACTAGTATTTAATTATAGTTTTATGCAACCGGTTGCAAATTATGCTATAATGGTGAAATCTTCTGAAGTTTAAGGACTTATTATGGCTGAAACCGCAAAAAAACCTTCGGTAAAAATTGGCTTGATCCTGCTGGCATACGTCGCATTCATCGCGCTCGGAATGCCTGACGGTTTGTTGGGTGTCGGATGGCCATCCATGCGGGCGGGTTTTCAGGTTCCCCTCGATGCTCTTGGATTCTTCATGTTTGCCAGCACGGCTGGTTACCTCAGCGCCAGCTTTGCCTCAGGATTTTTACTGCGCAAAATGGGCGTGGGCGGGTTGCTCGCCGCATCATGCGGGTTGACTGGATTAGCCCTGCTGAGTTACACCATCGTCCCCGCCTGGTGGATCATGGTTCTCCT
>DAIEPS010000049.1:3339-10875 GCA_027348305.1 Anaerolineaceae bacterium
CGGGTTGTTCGGCGGCCTGGGTGCTGGTGCCATTGACGCAGGTCTGAACACTTACGTGGCAGCCAATTTCACTGAAGGTTTGATGCAGTGGCTGCACGCCAGCTACGGCATAGGCGTCACTCTCGGTCCCATCCTCATGACCTTTGGATTGGCTTCGTTAAATACCTGGCACTTCGGTTACCGCGTCGTTGCTATTTTCCAGATTGTTTTGGCCATCACCTTTTTTGCCACCATGAAGATGTGGGGGCCAAAAACGAAACAGAATGATTCAAAAGAAGAAAAGAAGATCACCGAATACAAAACCTCATATAAAGAAACCATACGTCAACCCGAAGTCTGGCTCAGTATGCTTCTTTTTGTCTTATACGTCGGCGCAGAAATGGGTTTGGGCGCCTGGGCATACACCTTTTTGACCGAAGGCCGCGGCATCGCCACCAAGACGGCCGGTTTTTGGGCAGGCAGTTTTTATGGCTTGTTCACCGTCGGCCGCATTTTGGCAGGGCTTTATGCCAAGCGCCTGGGTGTCAACAAGACCATCCTGATCGGATGTGTGGGTGCCATTATTGGGGCCATCATGTTGTGGTGGAACCCCGTTTCCATCGTCAGTCTGATCGGGGTTGTGGTGATCGGTTTTGCCATCGCTCCGATCTTCCCGGCATTGATGTCTGGCACCAGCTCACGTGTCAGCCCTCGCTTTGCGGCCAATACCATCGGTTTTCAAATGATGTCGGCCGGTATCGGCGGCGCTCTGCTGCCCACTCTGATGGGTGTTTTTGCGCGGCGGATCTCACTAGAAACCATTCCTGTCTTCATGTTCGCGCAGCTTGTCGCCTTGTTGGTTGTTTACCTCGTCTCAATGAACCGCACCAAACAATTAATCATTGCACCAGTTGCAGAGACACAGCCTGCAGATTAGAAAAGACTGGCTGCCAAATTCCTGCCCCAAAAGGATTTGGTGTAAAACTCTCATAGATACAAATCTATAAAGAAATTCCCCGCGATTTGGAAAACGCGGGGAATTTTTGATCACTAGGCTTTGTCAGCCGGTTTGTCGGTTGGTTTTTCAACCGGTTTTTCGACTGGCTTTTCAGCCGCAGGAACGTCTCCGCCTGGAGCTGCATCGAAAGCCTTCATGCTCTTGCGAATATCATTGCGCAGGGCTTCGGCATCCTTGCTGCGTTCCTTTGAAGTTTCGCCGGCCACAGCCAGGTTCAACTTGTCTGAAAGCAGCAGGGTCAATAGACCTTCCATGACGCTGCCGTTGGACGAGCCGCCTTCGCCGTTGTTACCGCTGATCACGACCCGTGGAACAACATCCACACGGGATTGCTGCACAGCTTCAGCGAAGCGGTTCATCACCTGCTGGGTCACCTGGAACTGCGGTCCGCCGTAAGCTGCGACCTGTTCTTCGGTGGCGATAGCCTGGGCAATACCGGTGCGGGCAATGCGTTCGGCATCCGCCTGGGCCAGGGTCTTGATCTGCGCGGCCTGCTGCAGGGCACGCTGGTATTCAGCCTTACCCTGGTTCGACTGCACGGTGATGCTCAACTCGGATTCGGTGATGTTGCGCTGCTGCTCGGTCCGTGCCTGTGCTTCGCGCAGTTCACGTTCTTTGACTGCTGCGGTCTGCTGTTTCTGATAGGTTTCGATCTGTTCGACCGCGATCTGGCGTGAGCGGAGCTGATTAAGAATGATCTCGATCTGCTTGTCTTCACCCGTGGTGGTCGGTGTGCCGATCAACACTTCTTCCAACTCAAGGTTGTAATGTTCGAACTTTTCCTTCATTTCCTTGCTGGAAATGTTTTGAATCTCATTACGCTCCTGGATGAGCTGGATGAGCGTGCGGGTCTGGCCGATGTTCTTGAAGTACGCTGAAACCATCGGGTCAAGGGTCTGTTCAACCAATTTCTTGACATCACCAAAACGCTGAACCACAAGCGGCGCTTTTTGGTAGTCGATATGGATCACGACTGAAAGCGGCAGGGAGGGCTCAAAAGCATCCTTGGTGATCAATGAAACCTCAGACAGGTTTTCATCGAAGTGATGCGAACCAATTTCGCTCTTGATCCATTTGAGGATGATGTTGGTGGTCGGGACGGAGACCACCTTGCCGGCATAAGTATTGAAAGCATACTTGCCAGGCAGCAGAGGTTCACTCCACACACCCCGGTTGCCGGTGCCGACCAATTCGCCATGGCGATAGTCGGTTCCTGAAAGGTCAACGCCTTCTCCACCGGTATAAGACACGACCACGCCCACATAACCGACTTCGATCACCGTCTTTGGGATCATTTCAACAGTGGCAAACAATCGGTTGAGATAGTAAGTGCCTTCAACCAATACCTGCAGTTGACGGCCGCGCAAACCGTTGGCGGCGATGAAGCGGTCAGGCATCTGAAAGTTATTGTGATAGGTCTGTGGATTGTTGACATCGGCACCCACCACAGGGGCGATGATATCCCCTGAAGCCAGCGAGGGCCCGTCATGCACGGTGACCACACCCAGTTGATCGTCTGAATCTTTGATGACCACAGGGGTGAAACCCTTACGTTCGGCGATCACGGCGCGCATGTTCTGGATAACGTTCTGGTCTTCACGGCTGAGGGGCATGTAATACACCTGCTCTTCGGTGATGACCACAAATTGGGCCAGGTTGATGGCATAGGTACCCTCACGCAAGATCTGGCGCTGCGGACCGCGCTGACCGCCATTATTCAAGAAAGCAGCCACATCTTGAAAATCGTTGGCGGTGACGTTGGTGGCCAACACTTGCATGGCAGACAGCGGTTCGCCATCACGGGCAAAGATATACCCGATCTTGCCCTGGGCAATCGTCACCAGTGGTGACGTATGCACTGCGTACTGAATGGGGATCAGGTAATGCAGACCACCACGCAATAGATCGGGCTGGTAACCGGCTTCTCCGTGAAGGGCAATGAAACGGCCTTTCACTGACCTGCCGCCGAACCGTTTTTCAACGATACCGACGCGGTTGTTCGGGATGAAACGGATCCCCGAAAGCAGGAAGAGTACTACGATGACGCCTAATGCATAATATAAATAAGTTAAGGGCATTTTTTCTCCTTTTCTGAAATTACCCAAATATTGAGTATACTCTTGTGTATTATTCAAAGCCCTTCTGACAAGGATTTTTCGCGGCGATTATATATATTATTAACAATTTCGAACCCCAACGACTGGACATTAAGCTATGAATACCATTCTTCAGAGCCGCAAAGAACGCGACGAGCGCGTGCGCAATAATCCACACCACTGGCTTGCACTGGCCGGTCTTTTTTATCTTGAAGATGGCGACAACTCATTCGGCAGCGCGGATTCCAACAAGATCGTGCTGCCCGGGTTCCCCCATCCACTCAGCGGATGCCTGCGCCTGGAAGGGGATCAGGTCAGCCTGACTGAAGCCGCGGATGGCGTACTGCTCAATCGGCAAAAAGCCGAATTGCGCACGTTGAATGCCGACACGGATGGCGACCCCGACCTGATCGAGGCTGGACGCATCCACCTGATGGTCATTCGACGCGGCGGCAAAGCCATGCTGCGCGCATGGGATGTTGAGGCGCAGGCTGTCAAAGACTTCAAGGGATTCAAGTATTTTCCGGTCAACCCCGCGTTCTCTTTGAACGCTACCTTTATTCCTTACGATCCACCCAAAACTTTTATGGTCACGGATGTGATCGGTTCACAGCACGAGAGCGCTATGCTTGGCGAGGTGCATTTCAAGTTGAACGGACAAGACCTTGTGCTGCAAGTCGAAGACGCGGACGATGAGGGTCTGATCAGCTTCGTGGACGAAACGCGCAAAGACCTCACCTATCCGGGCGGACGTCTGTTGACGCTGCCCAAGCCGCTGGGTGAAACCCTCACCCTTGATTTCAACTTGGCGATCAATTGGCCGTGTGCTTACACACCCTGGGCGACCTGTCCGCTGCCGCCAAAAAGCAACTTCCTGCCCGTGCGCATCGAAGCCGGGGAGATGAGATATCACGATTAATGAGGAGGAAAGAATGACAGCACGAATTGATATGCTGGGAATTTTCGCCGGCGACATGCAGGTAATGGTGTCTTTCTACCGCGATGTACTTGGTTTTGAGACCGATTGGGACGGCCAGAGCCCCTATGCCGAATTCAAGAACGAAGGCGTGAGGTTTTCAATGTATCGGCGCAAAGAACTTGCCGACCTGTTTAAAGAAACACCCACCTTCCCGCCTGCCCTGAACGGCACCTTCGAGATCGCGTTGGATCTGCCCACTTCCACGGAAGCTGACGCCGAATACGCCCGCGTGATGGCAGCAGGAGCCAGAAGTCTTTACGCACCGCGCGACGAACCCTGGGGCATGCGTTCCTCCATGGTGGCCGACCCTGAAGGCAATATCATCGAAATTGGGTCATGGAATAAGGGAAGTTAGTAAAGCTTTTCTCGCAAAGATCGCAAAGAATTGCAAAGGGCGCCAAGAAAACCTTTCTTAGAAAAACCAAATTCTCTCTCTCGCACGCTTGCCCGGGCTGCAAGTGCCAGGGAAGCCGCGGAACACGTAGAGAAAACCAACCTCAGGAAAATCCAATTATATACAAACCACCACGACATTTCCATGTAAGGGCACAGCGTGCTGTGCCCTCGCGCGTTTGGATCACCTGATTCTTTCTCATGCGGAGTCGCGGAGCCCATTGTATACCCTTCGGGCATTGTATAATGGTAGAAATGTGAAATGCACTTGGGAGGGTTGATGTGAAAATTCCGCTTAATGACAAAATGATCAAACAAATCGGCAGCGCACAGTTCTTCATGCTGCGTTATGAGACAGAATTCACCCCCTGCACGGGAATCACCGCGGTCACAAAACAGGAGCGCCGCAACTTTAAACGCGGCATCATGATCGCACCCTGGTGCTCAAAGCTCAAACGCGAAAAACCGCAGGACGATCCGATCCAGAACGGCAAGGTCAAGGCCACGGATTGGAAGTTCAAAGTAAATGGGCTGCCCTGCCGGGTGCTGGCTTCCACGGACGAATTCGCGCCCATCCTCTTTCTTGAGGTCAAGGGCCGTTTTGAGGGGGTCGAAACCCCCTACGATATTCCCCTGCCCCAACTGCGTGAAGATACACTCTGGTTCGCTCTGGCCGTGGATGAACTGCTCAAGCAGGTGGCATCACCCCAGCAGTTCGTGTGGGCTGCGGACTGGGAAACCGTGCCGGCCATGGTGCTGGCGCGGGCACGGCATCACGTCTCATTGACACTGCACAACACCTTTGACGAATGCCTGGTCAACGAGATCAAGCCTTTTGGTAAAACCTTCTCACTTTTTGGGTCAGAACGCAAAAACGATGGCGTCAAAACCGCGCTTGAAATTGGCATGGAACTGGCCGATGTGGTCACCACCGTCAACCGCGGATTCGCCTACGGCATGCTCAGCGAAGCCATCCAGACCAGGGTCATGGCGGCACACCTGCAGCCAGTGATGGGCAGGGTGGTGGGCATCAACAACGCTGCTTTTGCCAGGGTCAGTGATTCTCTTCTGGCTTTCAAGCAGCGCTTGATCGATGATCCGTTGGAGGGACGTAAGGAACTGTTCAAGACACAGGCTGAGGCGCGTAAACTGCTGCCTGCCGAGATTGCCGGTAAATGTGCAGACAAAGTCATCATTATCAGCATGGGGCGTCGCGTGGCGCAGAAACTGCACGACGTGATGGTCGAAAGCACGCGTCAGATCTTGCGCAAAGACAAGAACTTCCCCATTCTTGTGGTGTTTTCCACGGTGCATGGTGACAGTGGCAGCCCGGCGCGGCTTGAACGCATGCTGGCTTTGCAGAAGGAATTCCCAGACAATGTGGTCTGCACGGACGGCCGCATCGCGTATTACAGCGACCTGATGCGCTCTGCGGACTACAACTGCATGCCCTCCTTGTATGAACCGCACGGCGGCGCCTACGAGGGCACGGTCATCCCCATCGCACGCGCGGTGGACGGACTGGCCGAGCAGATCTGTGGGTTGGATCCGAAGGGAGAAGCTGAACGCATGAACGACCTGTGGCATCCCTCCAATGAAGCGCCAAGCGGATTCCTGTTCCGCGAAGGTGGCAAAACCACCGCTGGTCGGGTGAAAGACCTGGCTGCCTTGCTCAGCGAGAGCCCTTCGCCAAACAACAAATTGTTTAAAGAAATGACTTCCGCACTCAGCGAGGTGCTGCTGCAAGCCGTGGATCTGCGATTAAAACACCCCAATCAATATGCTGAACTGGTGCTGGCCGCCATCGAAAAACAGGAAGGCTCGAGCTGGGAAGTCAACCTCGGCGGCATGCTGGCTTTGATAGAAGAAGCCAAGTTGAAAAGATCTTTAAAACATAACCACGAAAAGACGAAAATTCCTATGTAAGGGGCACGGCGTGCCGTGCCCTCTTTAACAAAAGAGGGCTATTTATCGTGAATTAAGCGGAAGAGGTTTAATGAATTTATCAAACATCCCCTTTGGCACCACGGATTGGACGCTGATCGAACCCGTCGAACACAAGGGCGAAACCGGGGTTGCCGTGTGGCGCACGCAGCAGTTTGGCGACATCCGTGTGCGCATGGTGGAGTACACCCCCGGTTACCTGGCGGACCACTGGTGCAGCAAGGGGCACATCCTCTTGTGCCTCGAAGGCGAACTGCACACTAAGCTGGAAGATGGCAGAACATTCACGCTCAAGCCAGGGATGAGTTATCAAGTCGCGGATAATGCCGAAGCACATCGCTCATCCACCAAGACAGGAGCCAGGTTGTTTATTGTGGATTGAAGATCAAGGAACTGTCCATGGTAAGGGCGACCGGCCGGTCGCCCCAACAAGAAATCATGGAAAAACCAATGAACAAAAAAATGGTTCTGACTTATTTCGCAGTGGAATACTTGAGCGTGGCCGTGGTGGGGGCGGTGATCATGCTCTCCGCCGGGCGCATGGACTGGTGGCCCGCCTGGGCAGTTGTGGCGGTGATGGCGTTGAACCTGACCGCCGTGGGGATCGTGCTGCTGCGTTTTCAACCCAACCTGATGGCAGAGCGCATGCATCCGCCCAAAAGCGCAAAGAATTGGGATCGGACGCTGGTCAGCATCCTGCGTTTGACACAGTTTGCGCGCTATATCATTGGCGGGCTGGGCTTGCGCTACGGCTGGACGCAGGGTTTTCCGCTCTGGCTGCAGATCGCGGGCATTGCAGGCTGTTTGCTGGGTTACGCCCTGTTTGCCTGGGCGATGGCCTCGAACAGCTTCTTCTCACAGGTCGTGCGCGTGCAGTCTGACCGCGGACACTCCGTTGCCGCAGGCGGCCCCTACCACTTCGTGCGCCATCCTTCTTATGCGGGTATGATCATATTCGAGTTTGCCATGTCCGCGCTGCTGGGGTCGTGGTGGGCGCTGCTCGCCGGGGCGGTCAGCCGTGGCTTCAAGACGGCGGTTCCGTTGCCGCGCCCGGCGGCGGTGATCGATGCGGCGCAGATCACCATCATCGGCGCCAAGCTGACGGCGCACAGCTTTCCTTCGGGGCA
>DAIEPS010000004.1 GCA_027348305.1 Anaerolineaceae bacterium
CATTGTAAGCGTGAGCGGTAACGGTAAATCTGAAAATATTCTTAATTTAAGCCTCCAGGGTGTGTTTTGAACTACACCCCGGAGGTTATGTCTAATTGAATTAGTAAGTGGTTTAATCTATAACTTCAACGGCTAACGGGTATTTTGACATGATTTCACAGCCATCTTTTGTGATTAAAATGGCGTTCTCATAGCGGAATCCGATATTCTCATCGGGACATGCATATTGGAGAGCACAGATCAACATTTCACCGGGTTCGTAGATGTGGTCTGGATTAGTCCAATAGGGGAAAGGACCATCGTTCCGTCCAATACGCCATTCGTCACCGAGCATACCAATGCCGTGTTCGAATCCAGGCACCATATATTCAGCAAAGCCACGCTCTTCACAGAAGATCATCATTTCATCAGCAAGAGATGACGGCGAGATACCGGGTTTATAGGTTTGAAGAACAAGGGTTACAAGATCAACAAAATTCTTGGCATGCCATTTTTGCCTGTCGGTGGCAGGAGCAAGCAGGTAGTTGTGGGTATGATCGCCCAGGCCAAGTTTGAACGTGGAGTGCAGGTCAACCATAAGTGGTTCACCTGGCTGCAATTTCCGATCAGTTGGAGGTGTACAAGCTCCACCCATTAATCCGGTACGGTAACCAGAGGCGATTTCATTACCACCGGTGAATGACCACTCCCACACGCTGCCTGCTTCACGCATTCCCATTGCGGCAATTCCAGCAATCTCTGTTTCAGTATATTTCTTAAAACCACCATTTTTAATGGCGTTTAGAACTGCAACATGTCCTGCATCAGCCATCAATCCGGCTTTGCGGAAACGATTTATCGTACCTTCATCCTTAATGACTGCCAACCGGTCAATGATATCAAGAGCATTGACGAGTTTTATCCCAGGAAGCGCCTCTTCAAACGCCAGATATTCGAAATGGGTCAGGTTGCCCTCTGGAAGGTAGTTAGACATACCGGTTTCGACCCCCACCACACCTTTTTTCCCTTTTAGATGACTCAAAATGAGATCACTCACGGCTGTGATCTGGTCTTGACCGCCCATGGGGGCGAACCCCAGCACGTGGTTAGAATCAAGCCACGATTCATCCGCGGCACGAGCCGCATCGATGACAAAGGTAAATGCTGTGGGTAATCCTTCTGATGGGATCACGATATAACTGCGCCAGGGGAAGAAAGCATCAGTTGTCCACGACATGGTCCGTAAACGCGAACCAAGATAAACATCAATTCCATCCTTGGCCATTTCTTGTTGGATAGCCTTGATTCGGCCTGGATAATCAATGAAATAAGGATCGTTGGTCATGTTTACCTCTAGTATTCGCAGGAAATTTCAGATAGGATCTTGTTGAAACGATCCACGATTGAAGCCAGGCTGAGTGCCTTCACCATATTGCCAGTCAGGCGCAATTTGCCGCTCATCAAGGCTGATCTTGAACCCAACTCAGCGCGCGAGATTTTTGCGAAAGTATCGTAATCGCCGCTGATAATAAACTCAGCCTCAGGTAATGGGGCTTGACGAACCGAAATATCAGTAAAAATGCCATTTTCAATCTTGTAGTATAAAGCGCGTTCCTGACCATCGGGGCAATTATGATAAACAGTTAACATTGAGGAGGTCATATTCTTCATTGATTCTGGACTGAGTTGGCTTCGCAGTCTCTTCTCAGCCTCAGCAGTCCATTCGGAACTCAGGTACTTGAGAGCAGGCATTAGTATCTCCTTTTATTGAATTAAGGAACAATTAATTAATTATATATAAAGTGCAATAAAAAAGTGAGGAGCAGTTCATTGACTGCTCCTCACTTTTCGATCATGACGGGAAAAGTTTGTTAAATATTTCTGGCGCGTATTTATCGACAACCTGGCTTGAGATGCCGTTCTCAATGCAGATATCTTCATATAGATCCACGCTGCTGCGGCGGATGCGTTCCTGAGTCTTCAGATCCAGCCCCCACAAGCCGAAGCGCTGAGTCCAGCCGCGCTCCCATTCGAAGTTATCCACCAGTGACCAGTGAAAGTAGCCCTTGATCCGCCAGTTATAGTTGGCGGCTTTCCAGACCTGGTGCAGGTGTTCGATCAAATAACGCGGACGCAGGGTGTCGGCTTTGTCTTCCACCCCGTTTTCGGTGATGATGATGGGCAGCTCGAAGTGATGCGCCCACCTCAATCCATCCCACATGCCTTCAGGGATATTGGCGATAAAACCGGTGCTGCTCAGATCGGCGTGCCTGGGGTATTCCAGCCTGCCGAACAGGTTGCCAGGTTTGGTGATGTCGAAATGCACGATATCACGCGAATAATAGTTCAAGCCGATGAAATCCTGCGTGCCAGCGGCTTCTGGAATTTTCACTTTTTTGAAAACCATGTTCAACACTCCGGTCTTCAGACAGGCGTGGAAGGCGTTGTTAAAAATTTGATGTTGAAAGGCAGCCGGCATCCTGTCCAACAGGTTCCAATCATGGGCGGGTTTGAGGCTGCGGTAGTTGACAGCCACACCCACCTGGGCATTGGGCTGCAGTTCATGGATGATCTTGTATGCCGCGGCATGCCCCGAGACCAGGTGTTCAAGCACTTTGGCAGCCAGCCCGAGGTTGTTCTTACCGGGAGGGAACTTCCCCTCGATCCAGCCTTCCATGACGTAAACATTGGGCTCGTTGATCGTGATCCACAAATTGACGTAGCTTTTCAGCGCGTCCACGGTCTTGCGGCAATAACGGGCAAAAAGCACGGGGGTGTTCGGGTTTTCCCAGCCGCCCTGATCCACCAGCCACAAGGGATCGCTGAAGTGGTGCAGCGTGACCATGGGGGTCATATTCTGGCTCACCATCCAACGCACGATCTCAACATATTTTTGCAGTGCCTTGTCATCCCAGGTGTCTTGCGTGGGCTGGATGCGGCTCCACTCGATAGAAAGACGGTGGGCGTTTTGACCGCTCTCTTTGGCGCGGGTGAGATCTTCCTTCCAGCGTCCGCCCCACCAATCACAGGCCAGGCCTGATTTTTCGCCGTTGATGATCTTGCCTTTGGTGTGTTCCCAGCGGTGCCAGTTATTGTTGGTGTTGTTCCCTTCAACTTGATGGGCGGCGGTGGCTGTGCCCCATAAGAATCCGCGCGGAAAGTGAAACGTACCTTCGGGCATTAGGTTCTCCTGATCAATAAATTGTGAAATAATTATACGCTGATTAAAAACAAAGAGGTTTTGGATGACCCAAAACCTCTCAAATTTTAATACCTTGGCATTACATGCCGGCCATGTAAGCAATGCTGATCGTGCCGGGGCCAACATGGCTGCCGACCACCGGGCTGACAAAGCTCAGAATACCTTCTGCGGCATTGAAATGTTTCACAGTCCGTTCAAGTAATACCTGGGCGGTTTCATCTGCCAGCGCGTGAAAGACGGAAACACGCACCGGGGTGCGTCCATCCACATCTTTTTCGACCAGGTCGATCATTTCGTCAAGTGCTTTGTTAAAGGTGAATACGCTTTTAACAGCTTCAATTTTGCCGTCGCGGATCTCAAGTACGGGTTTGATCTTTAACGCGGTTCCAAACCAGCGTTTGGCGCCCCCGATGCGTCCGCCGGCGTGCAGGTATTTCAAGGTGTCGACAACAAAATAGACGCCAATATGGTCGTAGGCTTTTGCGGCTATATCTTTAACGTCCGCCAGGCTGGCGCCGTCTTTGGCTGCGCGTGCGGCTGCTAAAACTTGAAAACCAAGCGCCATCGAGACCAGTTTGGTTTCCATGACCTCAATTGAGGCCTTGGGGAACATCTTTTGTGCCTGATACGCAGAATTGATGGTGCCCGAGATACCTGAACTGATCGGCAGGGTGAGAATATCGTAATCTTCGGCGATCAGCTTTTCGTAGATGTCGGTAAAATCTTTTACCGTCGCCTGGCTGGTGGTTGGCATGGTGGAACTTTTTGAAAGCCGCGTATAAAACTCGTCAGGTTTGATATCGACGCCATCACGATAGGTTTTTCCATCCCAATTAACAGTTAAAGGTACAACCCGGATCGGCAGACTATCGACATATTCCTGGGGGAGGTATGCTGTTGAATCAGTTACGATTGCGACTTTTTTCATTGATCCACTCCTAAAGGTGAATTGCTTGTATAGTATATCAACATGCCAAAACAAATAAATAGGAATTTGGTCATATTTTTTCAGCTTATCCAAGGCTTGTGTTCTTTGGCATGAATGAGTAAACTTGTGTGAAAGTGTGAGGAACCTACATGGCTGGAATTAAAACCTACTTAACTAGAACCCTGTTGGTGGCTATTTGTTTCGTTTTGCTGGCAGGCTGCAGTAATGACAATCCGCTGATCGGCACCTGGCAGGAACCAAATTCAGGCATCACCATGCAGTTTAAGGATGACGGCAACGTTGTTATGAGCAACGATAAGACATCCATCACTTTGCCGTACACGACGCAGGAACCAAACACCATCCTGGTGCAAGCCAGCACGGATGGAACGATCCCGGATCAAACGATTACCTATCGGGTGGAAGAAAACAAATTGATCCTCACTGTGGATGGTGTGGACAGTGTATTTTCTCAGGTTAAGAAATAGGAACTAACCGGCCAGAAAGATCAAGGCGACACCGGCAATTGAAAGCAGAACGCCAAGCACAGAACGCAGGCTGAGTTTTTCTTTCTGCAACGCAGAGACCGGCAAAATAAAGAGGGGACTTGTGGCCAGGAGTGTTTGTGCAATACCCACCCTGGTGAATTTAAAAGCGAGTTGCTGCATCCAGATGGCGATGTATGTGCCAAATAAGATCACGGCTGCCAGGATGCCCCATAACTGCTTCCTGGGTGCGGGTTTTAGCCAGACGCCAATCTTCTCGCGGCGGATCAGGATCCATAAAAGCAGCACACCAGTTCCCGCCAACAAGCGGATCAAGGCGCTTTGCAATGCACTGACCGAACTTTCTGTGAGTGCCCAGCGTGATAACACTGCCCCGGCAGCCTGGGTCAGGGCGGCTAAAAATCCAAAGAAAACACCCAGCCAGGTGAACTTGTTTTCTTCCTTTTCGGTCTTGTTCTTTTCGGTGATCACCCAGGTGACGCCCAGGATGGTGATCAAAATCCCAACCCATGCAAAAAGACTTAATGATTCACGTAAGAAGATCCAGGCGAAGATCACAGTCATGGGTGGTGCCAGGATGGTGATCAACAAGGAGCGTCTGGCGCCCAGGCGGTTGATGGCTTCAAAGAACATGGTGTCTCCAAAGCCTATGCCCACAGCGCCGCTCACAGCCAGGGCGATCACGGCAGCCGGTCGAATGGTTGTGAAGACCTCGCCGATGATCAGGCTGGTAATGGCGAAAAGAACGAACCCGGAAATGCCCTTGATCAGGTTTAACTCGAGCGGACGAATGGTTTTTCCGAGAGATTTGAAAAGCACAGAAGACAGCGCCCATAAGAACGCCGCACCCAGGGCATAGAACTCGCCCTGGAAGTTACTGATATTATTGAAGAAATCTGTCATAATAGTGATATAAATCCATTAAAATAAGATGAGTAATTCTACTGTATAAAGAGGAACTTTTTGACCCGAAAATTCGTCTGATCGAAGACGACGAGGAGCAGTTCATGAAGTCGAAATTGTTGATCATCCTAACTGCAGTGCTGATCCTGGGGATTCTTCTGGCAGCCTGCAATGTTTCGATGACATCCACTGAAGAGGCTAAACCCGGGCAGCTCGCGACCGTGATGTGGGCTACTGTTTCAACCAGGCTGACCCAAATCGCAGTGGGGACTATGATCGCTGAAGCCACCCAGGTTGCCAATTATACGGCAACTCCAACGATCACTGAAACGCCGACCATTACGTCCACACCAACCATAACGCTGACACCTACATCAACTTATACTTTCACCCCATCTGCGACCTTCACACCGGTTTTCACTTCCACCCCGGTAACGCCAACACCAACCCGCACCAACACTCCCGTTCCAGTTCCCTGCAACCAGGCGACCTTTGTGACGGATGTAACCATCCCTGACAACACGACCATGTATGCCGGGCAACCCTTCATTAAAACCTGGCGGATCAAAAATTCAGGCACTTGCGACTGGACTACCGCATATTCTCTCACTTTTTCCACTGGCAACTCTTTTAGCGCGGCAGCTTCTGTGCCGTTCACTAAAACCACAAAACCCGGTGAGACCCTGGATATCGATGTGTCGATGGTCTCGCCAAGTACGACCGGCGACTTCACCTCCAGTTGGATGATCACAGGACCCAGTTCAAGCGTATTTGGAGTGGGCACCGCCCCCGGGACTGCACTGGATGTAAAAATAAAAGTAACCGCCATTCCCCCCAATCATGATCCAAACACCGTTTATGATTTTGTGGTGAACTATTGTTCAGGCTTGTGGCGCACCAACGCAGCCTACATTACCTGTCCGACTTCAGGATATGATTATAAGAACGGCACGGTAACACGTACTTTTGCACCCATCCTTGAAAACGGCGTCATGGATGACGAAGGTACTCTGATCACGATTCCCGCAATTGGTGGCGATGGCTTTATCCAGGGGCAATTCCCCTCATTCTTGGTCCATTCGGGCGATCATTTTGCAGCCAGTCTGGCCTGTACGGTCAATGCACCAAAATGCTCTGTCACGTTTGAGCTGCTCTACAAGATAAATGGCACAGAAACTGTAACATCATTAGGTGCCTGGAATAAGGTAAGTGACAATACCATACTCCCGGTGGATGTCGACCTGTCATCACTGGATGGGCAGAGCGTCATCTTCTACTTAAAGGTCTCGAGCCAGTCAGACCCAACAAATGACTTTGCCCAGTGGATGGCTGTTCGTATAACCCATCCATGACTTTGCTGTATTGAAAACCAAATTAATGCGCATATTCTTGATTTTCGCGCTATACTAGAATTTCATCGAGCATTTTTTTGCTATATTGTTCAAAAAGATGAACAGGAGTGGATAAAATGGCACTTTCAAATATCGGGAATTTTATTTCTCAAAAAAAGGCAATCAGAACCCTTGTGATCCTGTCCATAGTTCTGGTCATGCTCCTTGCAGGCTTTACCCCTGGTTCTGCGGCAAGTTTCCCTTCTACGACCATCGTCTCTGTTAATAAAGACGTCAGCGTTACGATCTCCGGGATCAACTTTCCGGCTGATCAAACTTTCACCGTACGCATGGGAGCTTTTGGCACTCTGGGTGTGGGTGGAACAGTTGTCGGCACGAAAGAACCCTCTTCGAGCACCTCTTTTACCGCAACTTACAATATTCCAGCCTCATTGGTTGGTGCATCAAAAATAGCCATTCGTTTCGATAGCCCGCAAGGCTATTATGCTTATGACTTTTTCATCAACAACCCTTCGGCTGCAACCGCTACAACTGGCCCCACCAAGACACCTGGCCCAACAAAAACTCCAGGCCCCACCAACACACCTGGTCCCAGCCCCACACCAAAACCCACTTCAGCGTATAAGGGACCCATTCCTACTATTAATATTGTCGGCGTTCAAAAGGGTACCAGTGTATCTATTGTGACCAAAGATTACCCCGCCGGGCAAACCTTCACTGTTCGGATCGGTGAATATGGAACCCTGGGTATTGGTGGAACAGTGGTCGGTACACTAAACTCTGGTGCAGGTGGTGCGATCGCACAGATCTTTTCCATCCCGGCCGCTCTGGCCGACCGTGCCAAACTCTCCATTCGACTTGACAGTCCACTGGGATATTACAGCTACGATTGGTTCAATAACGACGCCTCATTTGGCACGAGTTCAGCCACTGCCACCATGACAGCCACGCCGGGCGCAACGCCCACACTGGCTCCTACTGCCACCCCGGGCGGACCGACGCTTACACCCACGATCATGCCCACCGCCGGACCGACTACCACCGGGCCTGTTGCAGGTTATGTCGGAATCCCAACCTTCTCCATTTCTTCAGTCGTCAAAGATCAGAGCGTGACCATTTCTGCTGTGAACTTCCCACCCGGGCAGGTATTCACCGTGCGTATGGGTGCTTTTGGCACCATGGGTGTTGGTGGAACTACAATTACCACGGTTAATTCAGGTGCGGGCGGCAGCTTTACCGCCACATATCCCATCCCCGCTGCTTTGGCTGGCGGCTCCAGGATCGCCATCCGGTTGGAAACTGGTTACTATTACGCTTATAACTGGTTCTGGAACAATTAATTATTTTGAATAACATTCGTCGACGCCATATCATCATTGCTCTTTTTCTCCTGTTGGGGTTATTTTTGCTGACCTCTTGTCAACTAAAAAATACCCCACAGGGGAGTTTGGTTACAAATACTCCGGCAGCAATCGATGTCACTCCTGCGGTGTCTGATAACAAGTATCCTTCCACACCTGAAGAGGTGATCAGATCTTTCTTGATCGCGTATCCCACCGACCCGGTTTACGCAGTTCAATACCTTTCGCCCTCTTTGGTGAGTAAACTCGATGCTTCTTCAGTATCCAAATTACTGCCAGCATCCGGTGAGATCGCAGGCTTTATCATTGAAAAGGGAGATACAAGCGCTGAATCAGAAAAAAGCGAAATTTTGACGAATATCGCTTTTCAAAGTATGAGCAGCGAAGTTCAATTTAACCTCGAAATTGTGGATGGACGCTGGGTAATTGACCAGATTGTTACAAAATAAACGGAAAATTAACAGGGGGAACTTGCTTTTGGTAAACTTAATGTATATAATAATTTAACTAATTGTAACTTTTTTCCGCCAATTTTTCCATCTCATGGTGACCTCAGATTTGAAAAATGGCTTCTGGCTTTTATTGAAGTCTGGGTGGACTTTATAACGTTTCAAGGGTCTAATGGATAAATCGCAGTTGTTGCTTGAAAAGATGGATCTACCCCGAACGAAAAATTTCCGCTTTTCGGTCATAATGAAGAATTTTTCCCTGATCAGCTTGATCATTATTGCATTATATGCTGTGCTTTTTGCCGTGGTCTCAGCCTGGCAAATGGTGTTGGTTTGCAGCATTTGTGCAATTTTATGGCTTGGCATTCTCTTAATTAACCGTTACGGGCTGATCCAGGCAGCTTTCCTGGTGGGGGTCGTAAATTCAACTGTTTTTGCCTTGTTGACAACATGGCTGTTGGGTTGGTCATCCGGGTTTTTCTTTATGGCCCTCCTGATCATTCCTATAATCTATCACAATTCCTACTGGAGTCAGTTCGTTAAAGGAACACTGGCTTTTACCATCCTGGCAGTCATACTCGGATTATTCATCCTCTCATGGCAGCAGGGTTCTTATTGGCCAATGGAGGAACAATTCTTAAAGATCCTTGCAATGATCAACGTGGTGATCACGGTGGTAGTGCTGGCGATCACAGGCCATTACTTTGAAACCTCCGCTGCGGATGCCGAAAAGGCATTGATCCAGGCAAACAAGAAATTGGCAGGTTTGGCGACCACTGACCCGGTCACAAACCTGGTGAACAGGCGCATCATATTGAGCCGCATTGAACAAGAAAAGAACCGCATGGAAAGAGGCAGCAAACCCTTCACCTTGATAATGGTGGATGTGGATGACTTCAAGCAAATTAATGATGAATATGGGCATTCAGGCGGCGATTATGTTCTGGTCAACCTGGCCGAAGCGATCAGTGTAACCCTTCGCAAGCAGGATGAAGTTGCCAGGTGGGGCGGCGATGAGTTTTTGATCATGCTGCCCGAGACTGATGTAGAAGGTGGCGCCATCGTTGCCGAAAAGATCCGCACCAGGATTATCGAGACCCCGTTCACTTATCGCGAGTTGGATATCCCTGTAACCATTACACTGGGGGTCGGCGCATGCGAACCGGGCACGGGGGTGGGTAGCTGCATCCGTAAGGCAGACCAGGCTCTTTATGCCGGTAAACAAGCCGGAAAAAACAGGGTGGGAATTTTACAAGATCGGTAGAACTTATTATCCATAAGGAAAGATCATGATCGAGCGAGACGAAGCGATTCCAGATCAGCGAGAAGTGGATATGCAAAAGCACAGTTATTCTCGCTTGATGCAGTTGCTTGCATTGACAATGGCGGCCATCTCAACGCTCATGATCCTTGTGTTATTGATCATGAATGCCAGGATGGACCTGATCATTTACGTGATCTCAACGATCGTTCTTCTCTTTCTTCTTTATTTCTTGTTCCGCACCCGCCATACCACAACAGGTTTTTATGGTTTGGTCTATTTGATCTGCTTGAACTGCCTGATCGGTAATACCGTCATCGGCTGGCGTAGCGGTATCTATATATTATTCCTGCTCATCATTCCGATAATTCTTTATAATCCGACCATTCAAAAAACACACAAGATGATAATGGGTGTTCTTTTTGCGTTGGTATTTTTCGCAACCATGATCTTGAGCTTCGTTGTGGCTCCCATGCTGCGGTTCACCCTGTTTCAACTGCAGATCGTGAACAGCATCAACGTGATCGTTACTTTCGTGGTTCTTGCCGGTGTCTCTTATTTGGAAATTCGAAATTCAAACAAGGTTGCCATTCGGCTGACAGAAGTCAACAACAAACTGGCTTATCATGCCAGCAGGGATTCACTGACAAACCTGCTGAACCGTCGAACGATGAACCAGTATATTCAGATGGAATATGTGCGTTCCAAACGTTCAGGCAAGACGTTTGGTTTGATCATGGCTGATGTGGACGATTTCAAACGCGTCAACGACACTTACGGGCATGCCGCCGGCGACCTCGTCTTGAGCGAACTTGCCGGGTTGTTGTCTGCCACATTGAGAAAGCAGGATTCCATTTCCAGGTGGGGAGGCGAAGAATTCCTGATGCTGCTGCCTGAGACAGATTTTGAAGGGGTGCAGACTGCGGCCGAAAAGGTGCGCGATCTGATCGCTCACAGCAGCATGCCATTTCAAGGTCACGATATCCAGATCACGCTGTCCATCGGCGGGGTGGTGTGTGAGCGTGAGGCGAACTGGGATGATTGTATAAAAATCGCCGATCGGGCATTGTATTACGGCAAGGCCCACGGCAAAAACCTGGCCGTCTTTGCCAAAGGGGAACAATATTGCATCCTGGGTTACTCCGACGCGGGGTTTGCCTTGTAACCCTTTCTTTCAACCCGATCCTTTTTGAGTTTTATGCCTGTTTAGTGGGGTTATGGTCAATATTCTTAACAAAAAACGCCCGGTCACCCGGGCATTCCATTTGCCAGATTCTCATTCAGGCTCGAATTATACATCCTTGACCATATAAAGTTCTCCGCGTTTGAATCCACGGCTCTCATAATAAAGGCGGGTGCCAATGGCCGCGATGACTGCCATTTTTGAAAACCCTTTTGACCGGGCGATCTTCTCAGCTTCGAGCAGCAAGGCCGTGCCCAGGCCAATATGCTGGGCGGCGCCTGATTTTTCGGCTCCAACGGCCAGCGACTGACCATATACATGCACCTCGCGGATCAGTGCGGCATTCTTCAGATCAGTCCAACCCAATTGCGGAGAGGCCGGGGTTGGCAGTGAGAGACGCAGGTACCCCGCCAGTTTATCATCAGGTGTGTTGAACGAAATGAAATGTTCCTCTGCCTGAGAGGGGGTGTAGACCAGGTCTTTGAGGGTCAGGGTGGAGATGTCGACCAGTTGCTTTTTTACCTCGCGGCAGCGGATGCAGCGGCAGACCTGGCCGCGATTCTTTAACTCGGCGCTGACATCCTGCCTCAGGCTGGTGCGTTTGTTGCCTTCCACGACATGGATGGAGGGGATGTCGCGGATGATGCGGTTGACGCGGCAGTATTCCGGGATGCCCGGTTTGATATCAGCAATCAGTTGGATCAATTCTTCCTGGGTGTACGGGTGATATTCTCCACGCTGCCAGTAGCGAAAAAGTTCTGCAGATTCAAGCAGTTGGGTGGGGTATATCTTGATCTCATCGGGAGCGTAACCCTCCTGCCACAGCTTTTCAAAGTCTTTGCGGTCTGATTCAAGCGTGGCGCCAAGCAGGTTGGGCATCCAGTGCAGTACGATCTTAAACCCGGCGGCACGCAGCAGGGTTGTCGCCTTGAGCGTTTCTGCGGCAGTGTGGCCGCGCAGGTTCATCGCCAGCACACGGTCGTCGAGGCTTTGTGCGCCCATCTGCACTTTGGTCACACCCAATTTGCGCAGCCATTTGAGTTCGTCCGCGTTAATCTCGTCAGGGCGGGTTTCGATGACCAACCCCACGTTGCGGTGATTGGCTGTCTCGTTGTGGTCGTGAATAATTTTCAACAAGTCAAGATCAATGTGGTCAGCAGCACCGTGTTCGGCAGGCTGCTCGACCTGTTGGATCTCGTCGCTGGAATTTTCTGCGTCCATATTCATGGCGTTGAAGCAGCGGCGAACAAACCATTCCTGGTAAGCTCGGGTATAAGAACTCCATGTGCCGCCGAGGATCAGCAGTTCGATCTTGTCGTTGGGGTGCCCCACGGACTGGTATTCCTTGATGCGCGACAGCACCTGGTTGTAAGGATCGAATTTGTTTTGAAAAGCGCGGGCAGCACCCGGCTCATCAGCCAGGTAGCTTTTGGGCATGTAATTTTCGGTCGGGCAGAAGATGCACTTGCCTGGGCAGGGGTATTCTTTGGTCAGTACAGTGACCGTGGTAACCCCTGAGAGCGTCCGCACGGGTTTCATGCGGATGCGGCTGAGGAATTCGCTGTCTTCCTTCCATTCGCCGCTGGCGACCAGTTCGCGGTAGGCTGCCACCAAAATGTGTTTGGCGATCAAACGGCCGTCTTGCATGGGGTGAGAGCGCAGGGCGCGGTCCAACTTGCGTCCTTCGCGCACTTCCTCCAGCACGACCTTTGCCATTTGCAGGTCTTCAGAGGTGTATTGCCTGGCTTTGTGCCAGTTTTCGATGTACTCCTGATTATGCATTGGTCGGTATAATTGGGGCTATGGATGAAACAGTAAGTAAAAAATTATTAGACATTAACGACAAATTTTACCAGAGTTTCGGTGCAGCTTTTGCAGAAACCCGGCATCGCATTCAACCTGGGGTGCAGCGCATCGTTGATCAGTGGATCAAACCCGGTGCCTGGTTGGATATTGGCTGCGGAAGTGGTGTCTTGGGGCAGCGTCTGGCACAAAACGGATTCCAGGGGTCATATCTTGGCTTGGATTTCAGCGAACCGTTATTGAATGAAGCGCGCCTGGGGGCTGAAGGGTTGAGCCCGCATGACGGGTTTGAACTGGCTTATCAACCGGCCAACCTTCTGCTGCCTGACTGGGCAGATGGATTGACGGAGTCATCTTATGATGGCATTCTGGCTTTTGCGGTGCTCCACCATTTACCCGGCGCGGAGAATCGCGGGCGCCTGATCAAGCAGATCCATCGTCTGCTCAAACCGGAAGGCATTTTCATCCACTCTGAGTGGCAGTTTGATCACAATCCCAAGCTAGCGGCGCGTGTGCAGCCCTGGTCGTTGGTTGGCCTTTCTACGGAGGAAGTGGAGGAGGGCGATTATCTGCTCGACTGGCGCCATTACACTGCCGGTCAGAGCGATGAGCCTGGGCTGCGTTATGTGCATTTGTTTAGCCAACCCGAATTGAATGCATTGGCTGAGTCCGCGGGTTTTTCAATCCTTGAGCAGTTCGAATCGGACGGAAAAACCGGCAACTTAGGGCTTTACCAGGTTTGGCAGAAAAAAGCTTAATCTTCCACGGCTGTAAAAGACATGGGGAAAAGTTCCGCCTGGGGTATCTCGCCCAGGTGCATGCGGTTTTTAACCTGGTTGAGATGATAGTTGACCGTGCGCCTTGAAAGATGCAGCATGACTGCAATTTCACCGCTGGTCAATCCGCGGATGGCGAGTTCGTGCACCTGGGTCTGGCGGCGCGAAAGACCCGCCGGGGTGTGGGTCCGTTTGAGGGGCGCGGTTCTTTGCGAGGCGGGTGCCACGATCACCGTACTTCCCATTTCACTGGCGGTAAGTTTGTCTGGTGGGGCGCTGCGCAGCACCGGCAGCGGACGGATGCCGGCGTTCACCGCCGCACAAAGCTGGGCGGCGGGCATATCGACTTCAAGTTGGATGACCGTAACGTCATCCGGCAGGTAGAGCAGGCGAGTCATTTTATCTCCAAAAAAATGATTATCTGGATTCACACTCCCCTTGATTATAGAACAAATATACTATTATTATGACACTCTGATGAGTCTTTGTCAAGTGATTTAAGGACAGATTTAAGGGCAAGGTTCCGATTTCTTTTAGAGAAATCGGAACCTTGAAATATATCAAACTTCTATCAGACCAACCTTGAAATTAGTTTGTTATCCTCTTCTCCAGCCAGGTTTCGTATTCACCCACGAGCGTCTTCCACTCTACCAGGTCGAGGGTCTGCGCCCGGCGGGTGGGATCGATCCCCGCGGATCTTAACAACTCTTCAGCCTCAGGGCTCGTGCAGTGCAGCCCGGCGGAAAGGGTGTTGCGCAGCATTTTGCGCTTCTGTGAAAAACCGATCTTGGCCAGGGTGAAGAACAAATCCAACTGCCTGCCGGTGATCAGTGGTTCTTTGTAGATCTCCACACGCAGGGTGGCTGAATCCACTTTTGGGGGCGGAAAGAAAGCCGACGCGGGAATGTTGACCCCGATGCTCGGTGTACCAAAAACCTGCACGCTCAAGGCCAGCAGCGAAAGGTCCCCGGCTTCGGCGCAGATACGTTCGGCAACCTCCTGCTGCATGGTTAAGACGATGCGCGTGGGTTTCACCGCGCTGCTAAGCAGATGGCGGATGATGGCTGAGGTAATGAAATAGGGGATGTTGGCCACCACGATGAAAGGCTTGTCGCCCATCAGGTCGACTGGGTTCAGCTCAAGGATGTCGCCTTCAACAATTTGGACGTTATTAAACGGAGACATGACTTCTTCAAGAATGGGCACCAGGTGGTGGTCAATTTCCACCGCAACCACGCGGCCGGCGCCTTTGGCCAGCATGCGGGTCAGGCTGCCCAGTCCAGCGCCAATCTCAAGTACGGTGTCATCCTTGTTTAGCCCGGCATAATCCACGATCTTGCGCAGGGCTTTGTGATCGATAAGGAAATTCTGCCCCAACCCTTTATGCGGATCAAGGTTATGGCGGCGCATGATGGCTCTTACATCAAAAGTTGGCAGTGGCAGATCTATGGCAGCTCCAAATTGGTTCCTTCAGGAAATGGTCCCAGCAAGTAAACGGTGAGGTTGAAAAATGTAAATTTACTTAATGCGGCGAATTCCGCATCCGTGTAACCCAAATCGATCCAGTGAGTATTTCCATTATACGAACCTGTATCTTGCACAACACCAATGCCGTAACCCGGCACACAAATTTTGGTATTTTTTAGGATTGGAAACCAGGCTGGATCAACCGCGAGCACACCTTTCTTAACCGGTGTACCCAAAGCTGTAAGGCCCAAACAATCAGTCGATCCTGAGTTGCAGGGTGAATAAGATGTGGCTGTAACAGTAATTGCCTTGTAATAATTAACGGGCACATCGCAGGCTTCTATGGTTTGAACCACCAACTTTCCACCCACGACAACAACAGCGTTGACCGGATCCCTAAGCACAACCTTTTCTTCAGTTGAGCGCGAGACTTCTTTTCCGTCTTCGTACCTGATGCGCACCTGTACCACCTGCAGGCCGTCCACGCCCGCGGTGATGGTTTGGGTTTGCCCAACCTCCATGGTGTTGTCTGTTTGCTTTTCAGTCGTATAGGGGATGGCCTGCTGTTCGCGCAGGACTTCTTCTCTCACACGGACGACGAAAATGCGTCCGTCTTCGGGCAGGGGGTCGGTTTCAGCGGGTTTACTATAATCGAGGTCTTGAAGCGTGATGCCAACTTTAGCCAGCACTTCGCCCACGGTGGGCGCAGTGGCAAAGGTTGAAATATCCCTGCCATCAGCGGTAATGATCAGCGGCCTGGCCCTGGTGACGGTCAACGCGTCTTGCAGATCGATGCTGCCGCTGAAAGATTGACTGAGCGCGTCGCCGCCGTGAAGGGTGATGCCGTGTTCCCACAAAGCTGCGCCAACGCTGGATGCGGCTGTGTTAAAGGTGTTGACTGCGCCATCCATGTTGACGGTAAGGGTGACGACAGGGGTGTATTGTAATGTGAAGGGTCCGGAGACATTTAGAGGTTGTTCCAGGGGCACGATCAACCCGTTGAGGCGGACAATATCCCCTGCGCCCGGAAGAATGCCGGCAGTGACCAGGATCTCGGCCGGGACGGTTGCGGCTGTCTTCACGGTGGATAAGGTCTGCGTGCCGTCGTTCCATACCCGGATGGAGCGGGAGAGCTTCACTGTAATTTCTGTGACCTGTGCGAGTGAACTGGATGATGGAGGGTTAACCTGGTCGAATGGTGAAAGCTTGATCCCAACCGAACGCAGCGCGCCGCGCACTGTCAGTGCGTGCGTCGTCACCTGGCTGGGTTTTCCATCCACGACGACCGTAAGCTGTTTTCCCATCAGAAGATACCCTGCGAGGATGCCCAGCAGAGGCAGACAGATGAGAAGAATTAATTTCGTTTTGCGAGACACACCTTGATTTTAACCCATTAAAAGCTGGGAAATGTCAATAGTGAAAAATGCATGATGCCAAAAAGTAGAGGCGTATAGCCATACGCCCCTACGATAGAACCTTTGCGTGAGAATGATTACTTAACGATCCTCGGGTTGACCCAATAGGCCCAGTCTTGGGCGGAACTGCCGTTGGTGACCACTTGCAGCACAAAATTGACATTCTTGCCTGCCAGAGAAGAAAGGTCAACATCCAGCGTGAGTGGAGCATCTGCATATTTGACATCCCAATGGTTGAGTTCCTGCAGGGCGCCGCCTTCGATCTTGTAACGCAGCATGAAGCGCACGTCACAGGCCGCTCCGCCGAAACCGCAGCCCAGCGTGGCCCTGAACTTCATCCCGTCTTCGACCTTGAAGAGTGGATAAATGCCCGCGATCGAACCACCGTCTATCCACTGCGGGTGGGTAAACAAACCCACTCCGTTGATAACATTGCCGTCTTCAAGCTTGGGTGAATCCACTTTCACAACAAAGCCTGAAGCGTCCGTTTTGGCGCCCGGGCAGGCCAAGAAGCCGGCATCGGTTGCATTACGCCAGTTGGCCAGGCAGTAATTGGCCCCGAAATCATAGGCTAATAATTCAAGCGGGATAAATGGCAGAAAGCCGCCGAAAACTAACGTAGGAACGATCTGCTGCTTGACCACTTCAATGGAAACATAAATTGGAGCCATGTGCGAGGCACCGGTTCCAAACAACAGCCCGGTGTCGCTGCGCAGCATGAAGTTGCCGGCGTACTTTCCATCTGACGAAGGGCTCTTCATCTGGACGGAGACATCCACAGTTGCACCGGGGGCCACACTTCCTGGCAGGTTGGTGGAGGCCGCCGCGCCCATCTGGTCGGCACCAGAGAAGACAATGGCATAGTTGGTCGTCCAGGTGCAGGTACCGGTGTTGGTGAGGCGCCAGGTCTTGATAAATACCGTGTCAGGTGCCAGCACACTTCCATCCGGGATGGTCACGTCTGTTTCAAATTTAGCCAGGTTGCAGTTATCCGCGGTTAGGGTTGGGGAGGGCAAGAGCGCCACAGTGGCCAAAGGTTGTGGCGTGATGGTAGGCTGCACGACGGGGGGCAGTGCTGATTGAGGCGTGACCGTCGGGGCAATGCCGCTGTTGGCCGCCAGGGTCTGTGCCACCGCTGTATTGATGGCGTTTTCATCCACTGCGGGTGTGCTACGCTGGATTGTAAAGCCGCAAGAGGTCAGAAGTATTGCCAGGATCATCACTGCTGAAAGCGAAACTAAGCGTTTATCCACTTTAGCCTCCCAATATTTAATTTGATTCATTATGATGATTATACAAACTTTTTGTTTCGAAAAAAACACTCCCAATCAAAAAGATCCGCAGACATTTTTCAGCAGATCTTTTCCAAAGCTGCTTTAAGTTCGTGTTTATTCGTTGAAATAATCCAGCATCGGCCTGAAGTAGTATTCCTCCCAGCCCTCACGGTACATATCACCCTGTCCGTCAGGGATGGCGGTGTGAATGAGGGTCAGACGGGTGCCGTTCGAAATGGATTCGAAGAGGAGTTCCAATTTGGAGTCTGCATCAGTATCTGCAAATTCGGTGGTCCGCCAGGATTGCAGGATCCTATTTGGAGGATCTATCTCAAGTGTTTTTCCTGAGATATAACCGCCCCAGGCTGAAAAGTCTCCACCGACGGATGGATCGATCACCGCTTGTGAACCGGTAAATGAGGTGTGCTCGGCACTATCCAGCCAGGCGTGAAAAAGCACTTCTTTTTGTTTTGGAAGATCAACACTGACGGTTAACTTTTCCACTTTACACCTCCTTGGGGTTAAATAACCTTATCGTTCTTGCCTGCCAATTGACGCAGCAGTTCAAATTGTCCGGTATGGTAGGTCTCGTGCCAGTGTATGTATGCAATGATCGCACCCACCGGGTCTTTGCGTGTTCCAGCCTCAGCCATTTCAGCCAGTCTTTCGGGAGTGATCGTTTTAAGACCCTCCTCGATCAACTGTTGTGAGAATTCCAGTTTAGCTAATAATTGATCAAAGGGCAACCCATCTGAACAACCCGTTATCGGGTCGGATTCCCTTTGATAGCGTTCAGTTTCGGCTTGCGTAAAAACAGGTTCATCTCCCAACAATTTCAGCACATAATTGCGCTCGGTCAGGATGTGTCCGAGGATCCAATTCATGCAGTTGCCGCGCACAGGGGGTTGGATGACACTTTCTTCATTGGAAATGCCTTCAGTCTGGCGATGGATGATGTATGAGGTGAGTTGAAATTTTTGGATCAAGGTTTCGGCATCTGGATATTTCATGATAATTTCCTCGCGTTTTGATATATATATGGTAAATAAGACCAAAAATAGATTGATTATTTGTTTCAAATGCAATATGATAATTATATATAAGTTTATTGGAGGAACTATGGCTACTGTGGATTCGATGTTAAACGACAAAGGCAAAGTGATCTATTCTCTGACATCTGACAAAACCATTCAAGACGCATTGAAACTAATGGCAGATAAAGATGTCGGTGCGGTATTGATCATGGAAAAAGAAAAACTGCTTGGCATTTTCACCGAGCGCGATTATGCCAGGAAGGGAACTTTACAGGGAAACCCTGTAACCACACCTTTAAAAGATGTGATGACCCGCGAGGTCTATTTCGTAGGTCCTGATCAATCTGCTGAAGCGTGCATGGCGCAGATGGTGGATAAACACTTCCGGCATCTGCCTGTGGTGAAAGATGGCAAAGTGGTTGGTGTCATTTCGATCACCGATGTGATCAAAACCGTGGTCAGTGATAAAGAGGCTTTGATCGCAGGCATGGATAACTTTAGAGTGGGCATGGAATTAATGCAGTAATAGTGTCGCCGAGTATCTTCATCAAAGAGCTCTGCAGTTTATGATCGTATTCTATGCGCCTATCGTTTTGATAGGCGCATGACATACAGGTGTATACCATGCAGACGCATATCATGCAGACGCATATCATGCAGGTGTATGGTTGGTTGTTTCTCCCCCCTGATGCTATAATCCAAAGGTTGAATGTTGCTGCCATATCTTGAAGCTTTGACTTCAAGAGAATTTATACCCATCCGAGGTCAAACATGCCCCCAACCAGTATTCTTGTTATTGTCATTGCATTAATTTTATTTCTGTTGGCATTTATCCTAATTAAAACCCTGATCTTTGCCAGAAAATCAGCCTCCAACACCATATCGTTTAAATATGGTGTTCCGAGGTTCGCACAAAACCCTCAAACGCTGGCGGAACATCTTTCTTCCGTGATCAAGATCCAAACCATCTCACACGAAGATGCACAGGAAGACATCGCCGAAAATTTTGAGATCATGCAGTCCTTATTGGCCAAGACTTATCCGCTGACACACAAAACCCTTAAAAAAGAGCTTGTGGATGGGCACACCATGATCTACACCTGGGAAGGTAAAGATACCTCATTGAATCCAGTCGTCTTCATGGCTCACCAGGATGTCGTCCCGGCGGATGAATACACACTCGATCAATGGACATACCCCCCATTCTCAGGTCAGATCGCAGATGGTTTTATTTGGGGTCGCGGTACCATGGATATCAAAAGCCAGATGATCTCGGTCTTTGAATCGGTTGAAGCCCTGCTGGCTGAAAAATTCAAGCCGGAACGTACGATCATCCTCACCTTCAGCCATAATGAAGAAGTCTTGGGCACAGGTGCAGTGGCCGTGGTGCAGCACTTGAAGGAAAAGGGTGTGCGGGTTCAGGCTGTGATAGACGAGGGTGGTTCTGTTTACGATGGCATCATCCCTGGAGTCAAAGGGTATGTCGCGACCATCGGCATTTCAGAAAAAGGTTACCTCTCGTTGAAGTTTACCGCCCATGCCACCGGCGGACATTCCTCCACGCCCCCCAAAGAAACCGCGATCGGCATATTAACCCGCGCCATTAACCGTTTGGAGAACAACCGCTTCCCAACGGATGTACGTATGGTCAAGCCCATGTTCCAGGGGTTGGGCAGCGCAGCTTCTCCGATCATGCAGGTGGCTTTTGCCAACCTCTGGTTGTTTGGCGGTATTGTTGCCAAAATTTTGTCTGCCAAATCTGAAACGGATGCCACCATCCGTACCACAACGGCCCCAACCCTCTTTCACAGCGGTGTCAAAGACAACGTGCTGCCATCCGTGGCTGAAGCAGTGGTCAATTTCCGCATCCTGCCCGGGCAATCCATAGCGGACGTGTGCGAGTTTATCCGCTTCGTGATCAAAGATAAACGGGTTACCTTCGAGCCCATGGATCAAAAAGCCTGGGAAGCCTCTCCGCTTTCACCCGTGGACGGTGACGCTTATCGCCATATCGCATCCGTGATCGGCGAGATCTGGCCGGGAACGGCTGTAGCGCCATACATTATGCTCGGCGGCACGGATTCACGTAACTTCTGCGAGATCAGCGACTGTGTCTATCGCTTCACCCCCATGGTCGTTACCGAAGAAGATCTCAACCGTGTGCACGGTGTGAATGAACGCATCGGTATCGACGAGTTCCATCAAATGGCTGATACCATCTATCGTGTCATGGTCCGTTGGTCACAAAAAGACTTATAAACCCATATAACCACGAACCACACCAATTTTTCTAAATACACAAAAACACATATAGAAAATGCCCTGATCAACGATAATGAAGACTCCCACAGTTTTTAGACTGTGGGAGTCCGAAGTTTAAATTAGTCCTTGAAATGGCTTATTAAAAATTAATTCGTGTTTTTAGAAATTTTCGATTATTTCGTGGTTAAGTAATTACTTTGATAGTGTCACTCTACAAACAAACCGGTCCACACCGCCGAATTTGTATTTGTAATCTTCGTTGCCGCGCAAAAAGTCAAAAGCGCTGCGTTTGTTTTCGTTTGCCCACATCAACAGATGTCCGAGCAGCACCCAGCCTGGGGAGTATTCCATGAAGCGGCGGTCGAGACCTGAATTGTAGACCCAGATGCGGTTTTGATAGTCGAAGTTCAGATAGGCAGCGGCGTTCTCTCCATCCACGGTGAGGAAGGCCAACTGCAACCAGCCCTGGTCAAACGCGCGTTGGATGCTGATCTTGAATTGCTCACGCATTGCGGGGGTTAAAAAAGTTGCTTTCTCAGGGTCCTGTGCCATTAGATCGATAAATGCCTGGGTGTCTTGCGCCACTTTGGACTGCTCGGTGGTGTAATAAACTTCGATACTTGCATCCGCTTCGGCGGCGCGGCGCATTTTGCGCCTGATCTCATGCCGCTGTTTTTTATCGATGGATTCAAGATAGGCTTCCCAATCACCGGGCAGGGTGATGGAGGGGGCTTGCTGCAAAACCACTTTGGACACCTCAAAACCTGTGGTTTTTCCGGCTTCAGACAGAAGCTGGATCGTGGGGGAGTCTTCAAGCAAGTTATACAGGTCGATGGATCGAACCCCATGTGGAATTAATTGATCTGAAATGAATTTGAGCAGACCTTCAATGAACTCTCGTTCACGTTCCGCAGAAACGATCAGGTCGAGGAAATCGCTGATCTCGATGCAGCCAAGCAGCATCAGTTTTTTGGCGCCTTCGTGCTCGGTGATAAAGAAGGGGGCGATGCCCACCAATTCTTTCCCATCATGTGCAGCCAGGATGGCCAGTTCAGCTTCGGCCGGCCATTCGCCGCCTCCGCGTGTCTGCCACCAGTCCGCCAGGTATTCAAAGCGCAGAAAAGGCACGTCATTCACGCTTTTGGCAAGCAGTAGGTTCCACTCTTCTTTCAGTTCAACGGGAAAATTTTTATAGTGTGTGAATTCCATGATGGAGAATTATACCTTGTGTGAGTTTCAGTTTCCAGCATTACGCAACGCGCAGTGAGGATGCGTTCTTCCGTAGCCAGGTGCGTGCTTTTTTATAATCCGGGCAAAAGCTGGCGACAATATTCCAAAAATCTTTCGAGTGATTGAGTTCAAAAAGGTGGGCAAGTTCATGCACCACTACGTATTCCAATACGCTGGGCGGAGTCATCACCAGCCGCCAATTGAAGGCCAGGTTGCCCCGGCTTGAGCAGCTTCCCCAGCGCGTGCGCTGATCGCGGATACTGACGGCTTTTGGTTTGGCTTTCATGCGGCGGGCTTGTTCAACCACCACCTGTTCGATCTCGGCGCGTGAGTTTGCCCGCATCCATGCTTCGGCTGCCAGGCGGGTGGACGCTTTGGAACCGGCCGGCATGTACACCCGCAGACGTCCATTGGCGGGTTCCACCCTGACCCGCGACTTGCGCTCCGCTTCTTCGATACGTTGAAGTTGCACAGCTTCGCCGTGCCAGAGCATCACGTCCGCGGGCAGCAGAGAAGGTTTGACCAGTTTGGCTGTGCGTTCAAGCTGGGCGTTCAACCAGACAGCGTTTTGCTTGAGAAAAGATTCCGCCTCGCGTTGCGGAATGCCTTTGGGCAGCGTGACCGTCACCCCGCTTGCTGAGACCGTGATCCGCAAGCGTCTTGCGCGTGTGGATACCCTGATCTTGTAGGAGATGGTTTTGCCTGCGATGAAGATGTTGTGAGTGGTTTCTGGCATGCAGCCTTTTTCAGTCTTAAAAGTAGAGTGTAAAACTGAATTATCTTACCAGTTTTTGTGAAATATTTTTGATTGATTAATAAATTCGGAACTAAGAGTTAAACCTGAGGATTATTCTCACCTTTAACTCTTGTTATCCAATAGATCCTATTGAAATCTGTGTCAACTTAGTATACAATAATGTATATTATGCTGACACAGAATCAAGCACAATCCTTTGCTCATGAGTTTCAAACCTCATCTGATAATGTAATTAAAGAGCATTATCAACTCTATATATTGGATTTGTTGTGCAATTCGGCATGGGAAGATAAACTGGTTTTTAAAGGCGGTACAGCCCTTCGTTTGGCTTATGGTTCGGTCAGGTTCTCTGAAGACTTGGATTTTTCATTGACTGAAGGAGTCGATTTTGAGGACTTCAGAAAAACAATAGGACGGATCGAGTCTGTTCATCCTGAAGCCAAGGTCATCGATATATTTAACAAGAGATATATTTTTTACGCCAGGGTTTTGTTTACCATAAAATTTCGTTCCATTCCCATGGGAATAAAAATTGAGGTCAGTAAAGTGCCTCGAGTCTTTCAGTCAGATATTAAACTTTTTCGAAGTCCATTTAATAACCTTGAAGTACTTGGCAAGGTTTACACTCTTGAATCAATTTTGGCCGATAAACTTCGTATCCTTGACAACAATGAGAGGCGCGAACCGAGAGACCTTTTTGATGCCTGGTTTATCAGCGATAAATTGGGTTTGCCTTTTATTGTCAAAGAAGAATATAAGTATGATCACAAGGTTCTAATGGATCGACTGAACGCTTTTCTACCTCAAAAATACCATAAGGTAATCGAGCTATTTTCTTTATGAAATACAAAAAGTTGTCTGAAAGAATATCAACATTAGGAATGAATTTTTTTTCGATTAAAGATCTAAGAAAAATCTATTCTGAGGATGCATATTTAAATATCTCAATCAGCCGTTTGCTACAAAGTGGTGAGTTGATTCAGATCGCCCGTGGATTTTATTCCTTACCTGGAGAATCAGTAAATATTGAGAAAATTGCAACACAATTGTACTACCCAAGTTATATTAGCTTTGAAAGCGCGTTGTCAAAATATGGCGTTATCAACCAGGGACCAATAGGATTAACCCTGGCGACTACCAGACATTCAAAAATGTCAATCTATGCAGGGATAGAATGCAATTATTCACAATTAAAACCGGAATTGTATTTTGGATTTGAACTTGTTGATGGAATTTATATTGCCTCCGCTGAAAAAGCCTTATTGGATGAACTCTATTTAATTTGTTTCGGTAAACGAAAAGTTGATGTTTCTGAATGGACTCTTGATGGACTCGATATACATAATATACAAGAGTTGGCAGAACCCTTTGGTACAAGCGTAAAAAAATTGTTGAAAAAAATGGGATTATCCAATTCGTAATTATTTTGTGATATTTGCATGGATTAAAAAAGCCAGTTGACATTCACGCCAACCGCTTATACACTATTTGAATTCCTATCACCACAGCGAGGTTACCCATGGACGAAAAAGCTGGTGCACAGATCAGCAAGAAAGCCTTTATTCAATCTGCAGTAATCATTTTATTATTGATGATCGTCGCGGGAGTCTTGACCCGTGTGCTGCCCACCGGCAGCTACGAACGCACCCTGGTGGACGGACGTTCGGTGATCAACCCCGATTCCTTCCAGACCACCACCGGGGTTCATTATCCCATCTGGCGCTGGTTCACCGCACCCGTCGAAGTGCTGGCGGATCGGATGCCCTGGTGATCATCACCATCATCGTTTTCATTCTGTTGGTCAGCGCCGCTTTTGCTGTGCTCGATAAAAGCGGCATCCTCAAATCCGTGCTGGCACGGATCGTAAAGACCTTCGGCAAACAGAAATACCTGCTGCTGGTGGTGGTCTGTCTGTTTTTCATGCTGCTGGGTGCCTTTTTGGGGCTGTTTGAAGAGATCGTGCCGCTTGTTCCGCTGATGATCGCGCTGTCTTATTCTCTCGGCTGGGACGCGCTGGTGGGGCTTGGCATGAGCATTTTGGCCACCAATATGGGTTTCTCGGCGGCCATCACCAACCCCTTTACCATCGGTGTGGCACAAAAACTGGCAGGTTTGCCTGCTTTTTCCGGTTGGGCGTTCCGAATTCCCATTTTCATTGCGGTTTAC
Source organism: Anaerolineaceae bacterium (assembly GCA_027348305.1). GTDB lineage: Bacteria > Chloroflexota > Anaerolineae > Anaerolineales > Anaerolineaceae > UBA6107. The sequence continues at coordinate 25,309 of DAIEPS010000004.1, forward strand.
CTGGTGCTGATCTGGTTCCTGGTCACCTACGCCAAGAAAATTGACCGCAATCCTGAATCCTCTCTGATCTTCAAGGAGGATCAGGCCGAACGCAAACGCTATGTCAAACTTGATTTGGAGGGCATGTCTGCGGGCGGCGGCAGACTTGGACTGGCCGGTCTTACATTTGGTATCTTTGTGGTCTTGATCATCCTGACTCTCTTCGGTAGTTCCAAGATCCAGTTCCTGTCGGATTATGCACTTCCGCTGGTGGGCGTGCTTTTCTTTGTCGGCGGGCTGCTTTCAGGCATTATCTCGGGTGCAAAGGGTAAGTTGATCGGCAAAGCCATGCTAGAGGGCATTGGCGGAATGGCGCCTGGTATTCCGCTTTTGCTCATGGCCGCCAGCATCAAATTCATCGTTACCTCCGGTGGTGTGATGGATACCATCCTACACAGCGCTGCGGGTTTATTGCAGACGACTTCACCGCTGTTTGCGGTCTTGATCATCTATTTGTTGGCACTGATCATGGAATTGTTCATCGGTTCTGCAGGCGCAAAGGCGGTATTGATGATGCCCATCCTCGCGCCGCTGGCTGACCTGGTGGGCGTGACCCGTCAATTGACTGTCACGGCTTACTGCTTTGGCGACGGCTTCTCGAACCTGGTTTATCCCACCAACCCTGTTCTGTTGATCACCCTTGGGCTGGCCGCTGTGACTTACGGAAAATGGATCAAGTGGACGGCCAAACTCTGGCTGGTGGTGCTGCCGGTGACCATCTTGTTCCTCTGGCTGGGTACTGTGATCGGGTATTGATCGTTCTAAATTAATGGTAGGGGCGTATAGCCATACACCCCTACCATTGGTGTTTCTCTAAAAACAGACCCCCACGATTTTGAATCCGCGGGGGTCTGGTAATTTATTTTACCTTTTTCAAATGCCGGTAACGCCCGGGCAGTTCCCAAACGCGCATGGCTGCTTCGATCTGGATCCTGAAATTCATCTTGGATTGTCCGTAGATCCGCTCGTTGAAGTGGATGGGAATCTCCTTGAACCGGAAGCCGAGTTTTAATGCGACATAGGCCATCTCGACCTGGAAGACATAACCGTTGGCGCGGATCTCGTCCAGCGGAAAGGCTTCAAGCGTCTCACGCTTCCACATTCTAAACCCACCGGTCACGTCTCTGAGCGACATTCCCAGGATGGTGCGCGCGTACACATTGCCGAAGCCCGAGAGCCACTTGCGCCATAGGGGCCACTTCTCATCGAGGCTGCCGCCGGGGATATAACGTGATCCCGCAGCGATGTCAGCATCTTTTAATACGTTGGCCATTTCCAGC
>DAIEPS010000050.1 GCA_027348305.1 Anaerolineaceae bacterium
GGCGATCTTTTCCATGTAATAGAAAACACCGGGGTTGAACATGGTTCCGCGGGGGGCGAGGGCAACCGTGGCGATGGAGTTTGGCAGTCCGTGGGCGAGGGGTCTGGTGCCGTCAATGGGATCCACCGCGATATCCAGAATGGGAGGAACGCCGCTGCCCAACCTTTCACCATTAAACAGCATTGGAGCCTTGTCTTTCTCTCCTTCGCCGATCACGATGATGCCGTCCATCTCGATGGAATTCAACATCAGGCGCATGGCATCCACGGCAGCCTGATCCGCGAGGATCTTGTCTCCGCGGCCCATGTGTCTGCCGGCTGCCAGGGCGGCCGCTTCGGTCACTCTTACCAGATCAAGTGCCAGATTTTTAGTCGGGGGGTTGTTGATCATGGAATCCTCTTTTTGAGAAATTGGGAAAGTTTATCGAATTAATAGGATGATGTAATAACCAAGAATGGCTGCCCATAATGAGGAATCAATGCGGTCAAAGAAACCGCCGTGACCGGGCAGCAAATTGCTTGAATCTTTGATGTCAAATTGACGTTTGATCATGCTTTCGCCAAAATCACCTAATGGTGCAACGATCGAAATGGCAAGTCCAAGGATCAACCCGTGAATTGGGAGGACCGCAGCGCAGCCGATATGCCATAAGGCGCCCAATCCCCAGCCGCCCAGGCCGCCGACGATAATGCCGCCGAAATAACCTTCCCACGATTTTTTGGGGCTGACCACGGTCAGGATCTTGTGTTTTCCAAATAAACGTCCAAAGAAATATGCGCCTGTGTCTGCCAATGAAATGATCGGAAAGACCAGCATGACCCAATACAGGCCGTGTTCGAGAAAACGGACTGAAATGGCATAACTGCCCAGAAAACCCAGGTAGAGGGCTCCAAAGACCGATAAAGCCAGGTTGGAGGCCGCCTTGTCATTGCCGCGCTGCTGTTGCAGGACGTGCATGAACATGGAGACTAAAAGCAGCCCACCCAGCCAGAATTCAAAATATTGCAGTCCCCATAAATAACGCATCACCACCGCGCTGGTTGAAAAAACCAACAGAACGGTGAGTGATGGGGCGTAGTTGCCTTTCTGAAAAATATTCCAGAATTCCCAGGCGGCGACGCCCAGTACGATAGTGACGAACACGACAAAGGCCAGTCCCCCCTGGATGGCGAAAAAGGCAGTTATGGGGACGAAAATATCCGCAACGAGCAGCCGTGTGCGAAAAGATGTGTCTGTTGAAACTGAGGGTGATTTAGCGTTTGCCAAACCGTCTTTTACGCTGTCCATAGGCTTCAATCGCCTTTTGATATTCTTCCTTGTTAAAATCAGGCCACAAAGTGGCTGTCGCGTACCATTCAGAATAGGCAGATTGCCAGATCAAAAAATTGCTGAGACGCATCTCACCTGAAGTACGGATGATCAGATCAGGATCAGGAGAACATTGTGTATACATGTGCTGGCTGACCAGTTCTTCAGTGACCTGTTCAGCCGTTGTGCCTGCTCTTACTATTTCCTGGATGGCATGCACGATCTCGTCACGGCCGCCGTAATTCCATGCTACATTCAAGATCAATTTGTTATTGTGTTCCGTCAATTGAACGGCATGTTCCACTTTGGAACGTACGCGCTTGGGCATGGCTTCGAGCCGCCCGATGTGGCAGATCTTAACACCTTCAGAGTTCAACTCGTTCAACTCGCGGTCGATCACCGTTTCGAGGATGGTCATCAGCCCATTGACTTCGTCTTTCGGCCGACCCCAGTTTTCAGTTGAAAATGCGTAGATCGTTAAATGTTTTACTCCAAACTCAACACTGGCTTTGATGATCTGCCTGAGGTTTTCAGTCCCGGCTTTGTGACCTTCAAAACGGGGCAACCCATGTGATTCAGCCCAGCGTCCGTTGCCATCCATAATGATGGCAACGTGCTCAGGAATTTTGCTTTGAGTTTCGCTCATTCGTTTTCCAAGGAACTAAACTTCCATGATCTCTTTTTGTTTCCTGACACCGATCGCATCCACTTCTGTGATCATGTGGTCGGTTAATTTTTGAATTTCTTCTTCGCCAACCTTCAGGTCGTCTTCAGAGATCATTTTTTCTTTTTCAAATTCTTTAAGATCTTTGATGATATCGCGGCGAACGTTGCGGATGGCAACGCGCGCTTCTTCCAACCGGGTGTGGACTACTTTTACCAGGTCGCGGCGGCGGTCTTCTGTGAGCGGGGGCAAATTCAAGCGGATGGCTTTGCCGTCGTTATTGGGTGTCAGGCCCAGGTCTGAAGCCAGAATGGACTTCTCAATGGTCTTTAGAGAGCTTGGGTCAAAGGGTTTGATCAGAATGGCGCGTGCTTCAGGTATAGAAATGGAAGCCAGTTGCATGAGAGGGGTTGGCATCCCATAATAATCAATGGGGAGTTTTTCAACCAACGCGGGGGTGGCACGGCCTGTACGAATGCCGGTCAGATCTTCTTCGAGTGAAGTCAGCGCGCCTTTCATGTGATGTTCGGCATCTTTTACGGTCTCTTTGATCATTGGATCCTCCAAAAAGAAGAATGTCGATTTGTTTAAAGCTGAACTGATTAAGGATACCTTAAAAAGCGAAAAAAATCCATCACATGCTTGGGAATGTTATAAGGCGAGATAGCCGAGCACTTGACAAACAAGAACGAAAGTTCTATAATAAATATAGAACAAAATATCTAAAATAATTGGCGCATAACTTGCATTATAAGGAGTAGAGACTAATGGAGACAGACATGAATACTGGCATGCTTTGGTTCGATAATGACCCCAAGATCGATTTTTACGTCAAAATTATGCGCGCTGCTGAATACTATCAAAAAAAATACGGACAGATCCCCGATGTCTGTTTTGTACATCCCAGCATGAAAGTGGAAGTGCCTTCCAAGTCGATCAATGTGGATGTTCAGGTCAATCAAATGATTCTACCCAACCATTTCTGGCTGGGCGTCAAACAAGCTTCTTTGTCAGCCTGATCTCAGTATTCTTTAAAGGCCTGAAGCATTGCTTCAGGCCTTTTTTTTCTTTAACAACTTCTTCTTGATCCATTTATAGAACTGGCGTATATGCCTGAACGGCCGACTTGAAAACCGGTTCATGAAGTGTTTGGCGGCTTTTTCGAGGCTGACCTTTTCGTTGGATTCTTCGGCCAAATACCAACGGTGTTCAATGATCCATAAATACAGGTCGGTCTCTGTCCGTTGGGGGAACTCACGCAGGATATTGTGTTTCCGAATGATCTTGACCAGTGGCATATAGACTTCTTTGTACCAGCCCAGGGCCGCCTCTTCATCAGTGATGGGACGGTTAAGCTTTTCACCCATATACCAGCGGTGAACACTGATGTGCTGCAGAAGCCGGTCATATTGGCCGGGGATCGAGAAACGGCAATCCACGCCGGGGATGACCAGGTCGAGTTTGGAGCGGGTCAGGAACATGGCATATTCGTGTGCCAGCACAAGGTCTTCAACACTGGTGTTTTCGTCCACTATGCCGCGCACATCGATCTCAATGACGTAGGCATCCATGTAGGCCTGACCGCGTTCGCGGGCGACTGAGACGCGATGGTGACCATCTCTTACAAAGTAAACATCGCTTACCTTGTAGACATCAATGGGGGGCAAAATGATGTCATTGAAATAAGCCGAATTGACACTTTCCCAGCGTGAACGCGTGTTTGTCTGCCGAGGCAAAAAAGCTCGGTCAAAATCATAAAATCGGTTAACGGTTCCAATGATCTTGCTGGTTTCAATTTGTTTGACGCCAAGCGAATGCTCTCCGCGCAAGGGGATGTGCTGCATGACTTCATCAAATGGCAGCAGACGGTTGTCTGTATTGCGGATGAGGCTGAAGATCGACCGCCAAAAACCCCTGCGGTATGCACGTGAGAAATCACTTCTTGATTGTTGGTATGGACTATCCAAATAAGATGAATACTTTTTAAACATAGCTTACCTCTGCAATTACTTGTGCCAGGATCTTTTCTTTGGTGTGTCGATGACCAGCACGCGGTATCCATAGGTGTTGACCACCTTTGTCTTTTCGACACAGGTCATCATCACCGTATCCTGTCTATATACGTGGATGTGGCCGTGAAGGTGTAGATTGGGTTGAAACACCTTGATCAGCCAGTTGAAGGCTTTTATCCCCTGGTGCGGACGGTCTTCCATATCATGGATATGATATGGAGGAGCGTGAGTGACGAAAACATCCAGGTAACGGCCGAAGCGGGCTTTATTGATCAGCAATCCAGGCACTAGTTGAAACACCTTCATCCAGTATTCTGATTGGGTATACTGGTACGGTCCGCGGTTATACCTCACACTGCCTTCAAGACCGGCCAAAAGCAGCCCTGTGTCATCTTCATGCACCTTTTGGTGCAGGTCATACGCACCCCAGGGAGATGTTCGAAAAGCGCCGCTTTCAGTGTATTCAACCTTGCTGGCGTGGTTTCCACGGACGTAATACATGGGTACGTTCAACATGCCGATGATATATTCGAGATAGAAATAGGGCAGGTCGCCGCATGAGATCACCAGGTCGATATCCGGGAATTTCTCGAGGATCATCGGGCTGTAAATGAAACCGATCTCCGCGTCGCTGACTGCCAATATTTTCATCGCATCACGCTCTTATCGATCAATGCCGTCACTGAAGCCAATGCATGGGCGTGCGTGTGAGAAATGGATAGCGACCATGCACTCCATCCTTCTTCGGTGGCCACCTGTTCAGCGTTGGCGTGAAGGATCAATTCCGGTTTGCCGTTGGCATCATTGATGATCTCAAGTTCCTGCCAGCTCACTCTGCCAATGCCGCAGCCAAGGGCCTTGGCAGCGGCTTCTTTGGCGGCAAATTTGCCAGCCAGGTGCTGAAGAGATTGATCAGGATCGTTTAATTCTTGCGGGGTGAATACCCTGCGAAAAAAACGTTCCTTGATACGCGGATTTAAATTTTCAAAGCGATCCACTTCAACCAGGTCCACACCGGTGGCGATGGAGATCATTTTTTCTTACCCTTGCCTGGTCCGGCAGATGCGATCACCAAACGTTCAGGATCAATATACTTCTGTGCTGCTTTGAGGACCTGGTCGATGGTGACTTCTCTAATAAGGTCGGGGTAACGCTGTAAATAATCCAGACCCAGGCTGAAGCGTTCAAGGTTGAGGATGGAATTGGCCACACCCGAATTGGATTCGAGTGATAATGGCAGCCTGCCGATGTAGTTGGCCTGGCTGTCATCCAATTCGGATTGCAGCACGGGTTCCGTGCGGAATTTTTCAAGTTCCTGGATGATGAGTTGAATAGCCTTTTCGGTGTTGGCCGGGTTCACACCGGCGGCTACTTCCCAAGAACCGCCTTCGATCCATGAGTTGACGCTGGTGGAGGCGTAATATGCCAGACCGGCTTTCTCTCGCACCACATCGCCGATTCGGCCCATCATGCCAAATTGTCCGAGGATGTTGTTGCCCAGTGAAGCGGCCAGGTATTCAGGTGCGCTGCGTTTGGGGCCCAAAGTGCCCATCACAATATCTGCCTGACTTTTTCCGGCCAGCAAGATATGCTCACGCAAGGTTTCTTGCGGGGGATTGATCACCGGGAAGGGTTTTTCTTTTACCAGGTTCGGGTTTTTCCAACTGCCAAGCTTATCTTCAAACAGGGTGAAGACCTCTTCAGGCTTGACGGCTCCAACGACGACGACCACCATATTATCAGGGCCGAAATGTGTGGCGTGAAAATCCACCAGGTCTTGTCTTGTAATGGCGGAGATGGTTTCAACATAGCCATCCTCCGGGAAACCGTAGGGATGATTGGGGAAGAGCAGGCTGTCAAAGGTGAGTGAAGCCATGTCAGAGGTATCCTGTGCGCGGATGGCCAGGCCTGTAAGCAGTTGTTTCTTCAGACGGTCAAAATACTGTTCCGGGAAGATGGGATTCAGCAGGCTGTCTGCCAGGGTATTGACGAGCATGGGCAGGTCTTCAACCAGCGCCCGACCACCCACACTGGTATTGTGAACACTGGCGCCGAATCCAAGGCTGGCGCCCGCGGATTCAAGCTGTTCAAAAATAGCCTGAAAGTCGGCGTTTTTCGTACCGCGCATTAATGACATGGCGGTAAAGTGCGCCAGCCCCAGTTTTTCACGCGGATCGAACTGGCTGCCTGCGCCCAGCATGCCGGAGATGACCACAGATGCGCTGTTGAAGTTGCTGCGCACCAGCAGGGTGATGCCGTTGGAGAGCACCTTGCGGTGAATATCATGCGGTCCGGGGATGGAGGTATTTACGATTGACGTGCTCATGATGGGTTCTCCTCGGGACGATAAATGCCGAGCACTCTTCTTTGCGGTGATAAATATTCCCTGGCTTTGGTGAGCAGTTTATCAGCGGTGACCTGTTCAAGGTTTTTAACATATTCCAGGAACCATGAATAATGGCTGAACATTTCAGAGTATCCCAGCCAGAAGCCCTGGTTGGTGATGTTCTCGCTGCCATAGACGAACATGGCGCGGGCTTGCTTGACTGCCCTGTCGATCTCGGTTTGAGTGACGGTGCTGTCCAACAGGCGGGCGATCTCGTCATCCAATTTTTGCAGCACCGTTTCAGGGCTGCTGTCTGGACGCACGGTGATGGTGATGCCGTAGAGGTACGGATCCAGGGTGGCTTGCAGCGATCCGTTCACACTGACGGCCAGCTCTTTTTCTACCAGGGCGCGGTAAAGCCGGCTGGTCTTGTTGGAAATTCCTCCTCCGCCGAACATATTGAGCCCGGAAGGACCAGTGAACAGGCTGTCGAGGACCGTGAAAATGAAAAAATCTTCTTCAGAGGCCGCAGGTGCACGCCAGGTCATTTCGATGTAGGTGGTCTCACCCGGACCGGTTACTTCGATACGTTCCTCTTTTTGCAGCGCCGGTTCGCGCAGGTCGCCTGTGGGCGGCACTTGCTGCGCGGGGATGGATTCGTAACGCCGGCGTAATTTTTCAAACATTTCGTCAGATTTAAAATCCCCGGCGACGGCAACCACCGCGTTGGCAGGGTTGTAATATGAACGGTAGTGCTGGTACAGGTCATCCCTCGTGATGGCACGCAGATCTGCGATGCTGCCGATCACCTCGTTGCGATAGGGGTGGGTCTTGAAGGCAGCCAATTGCATGGCTTCTTCAAGTTTAAACAAGGGGTCGTTTTCGCTGCCTTCACGTTCAGAAATGATCACGGTGCGTTCAGAGGCCACTTCTTCAGGTTCGAAAACGCTGTTGACCATGCGGTCCGCTTCAAGATTGATCGAAAGGTCGATCTTATCCGCGGGCATCGTCTCAAAGAAAGTTGTCCAATCCAGGTGGGTGAATGCGTTCCACAGCCCGCCGTCGCGAGAGATCGCGCGATCAAGCACCCCTGCCGGAAAGGTGGGTGTGCCTTTAAACTGCATATGTTCAACCCAATGCGAAATGCCGGTTTTTCCGGCTGTCTCATACCGTGAACCCACCCGATACCATACCCAGTGACTGATAATGGGGGAGGTGTGAATTTCTTTCAGCAGTATCTTTAATCCATTATTCAAGTTAAAACTTACGATTTGATCGGTCATGCAACCTCTAATCAACTGTATAATTATTCTTTAAATATAGCATAAGCCAATCACTAACGGTAGGGAACCTCGTCAAAGGGTTTACGCCACAGATTCAGAAATGGGATAAATCATGAGCAATCAAACAGATCGACACGTCGCAGTCATCGGAGCCGGTCCAGCCGGTCTTTACGCATCCCAAAAACTTGCTGCACTAGAATATGGTGTTGCAATATTCAACCGGGATATCAAGCCTGGTGGGTTGGTGGAATATGGTATCTTTTTGGACAAACACAAGATCAAGAACGGGTTTCGGGCACATTTTCAGCAGATCCTTGACCTTGAAAATATCAGTTATTTTGGAAATGTAACCGTTGGTAAGTACGGAAAGATAAGCGTTAAAGATCTATGTCACTGGGGTTTTTCAGCAGTTTTGGTGACATGTGGAGCACAGGGCACCAAGTTGATCAACCTGCCGGGTGAAACCCTTAAAGGCGTTTACCACGCCAAAGACCTCGTCTATCACTATAATCAACTGCCTCCATACAGCGAGCGCAGTTTTGAGATCGGCAAAAAAGTGATGATCGTGGGGGGGGGCAATGTTATGACGGATATTGCCCATTACCTGCTCAAATACCGTGATGTAAAAGAGATCACTGTGATCATCCGCCGCGGACCAGATGAAGTGAAATTCGATCAAAAAGAGATGATGCCCATTATTGCCAACCTTGACCTGGATGATTTCAAAGCTGAGATGAAACGGGTTTCACCCGCCATGCTTGCCATCGGGCAGGATCCTGAAGCCGCTGAACAATGGATCCTTGCAGGGTTGGAGAAGGCAAGTCCGAAAGAATATGACGGCAGGATCATGCTGCGCTTCTTGCTCTCTCCCAAAGAAATTTTGGCCGACGCCAATGGTTCAGCTCGCGGGGTGAAATTGGAACACAACTTGCTTCAACGCAAAGAAGAGAATGTGACCGCCATGGGAACCGGTGAAATTTCCCAAATGGATGTGGATACCGTGATCTTCGCCATCGGCGACAGTGTCAATGATGACCTCGAACTGCCCATGCGCCAGAATGCGATCTTGTATGCGGCTCATCCAAGGTTCTTGATAGAAGGCATTACCTTCGAGGTGGGCAACCCCGTGACCGGCGATCCCTTGCCTGGAATCTTTTATGCCGGGTGGTCGCGAAACCCAAGTACCGGGCTGGCTGGCATTGCCCGCCGCGACGGGGTGTTTGCAGCCACCGCCATCGGCGAATTGTTGGCTTCAAGAGAAAACAACTCTTCGATCAGCACTGCCGAACTTCACCAACGGCTGGATGCATTGCAGCTCAATTATGTGACGAATGAAAAGTTGAAACTGCTTGAAGCGGATGAAAAACTACAGGCTGAAAAACTGGGGTTGGAGGAATTCAAATATTCCACCAATGAAGAGATGCTCAAGGTGATGGCACTTGCCCAAAATGGTGGTCAATAAGCTTATTTTTTATCTGATTGCTTGAAGGGGAACATCATTACGAAACCAATGGCAATGATCGCCAGGCCTATTTCCATGCCGCGCGCCTGCCATACCCCAAACAGGGGAACCCCGGGCAGGGGATGTGACCCGATGCCAAAAATATCTGCCATTCCTGAAAAGACTGCCACCACGTAACCCGTGCTGACCAGGCGCAAGCCAATGTCAGCCGAGATGCTCGGTGTTTGTCTGCGCCAAAGAGCATGGATGGCAACATAGCCACCGATGCACATGATAGCCAACCCAACCAACATGACCGCAATTTGAACGAATCCAACCACCGGGCTTCGATCCAGTAAAAACCAACCGGGTTGTGCGCCAACCAAAAAGAAGACAAATCCTACGAAAGCGATTGACAACGAGAATCGGATTCGCTTCCGCGGTAATGGCGGTAGTGGTATTTCAAGATCTATTTCCATTTGTCGTGCAGAGGGAGTGGATCTTTCTTTTGGACTAGTCATTACGTCAGGATTAACTCCATTAGTTTATCAGTCGTGATGTTTAAATCCGGATGTTGTTGAGTATATCTCATTTTCTAAAAACGCGTTTGACTCTCTGCATTAAAAGCCGCGTAAATCCCCGGCATTTTTTATCATAATCTCACCGGGAATGATTGTATCAAATTTCGTAGAAATATCTGACCTTGTATGTTCACATAAGAAAAATGCACCTGCCGAAAAAAAAGCGCGCCTGCAAAGGCGCGCTTTCTATGTTTTTGAAGATTATTCTGCAGGTTTATCTTCGGCCTTGGGTTCTTTCTTGGCTTTTGGTTTTGCTTCTGCTTTGGTTTCTGCATTGGCTGCAGCGTCATCACCATCAGTGGTGAGGATGCCTTCAAGGCTTTCCCAGTCCATATCAGCGTACGCCATGGAATCGACACGGCGCAAGCTTAAACCGATACGGTGATTATCGTTGTCGATCTTGATGATGCGCAACGTGCAGGAATCGCCTTCTTTCAAGACTTCCTTCGGATGCTCGATCCGTTTTTCGCTGATCTCAGAGATGTGGATCAGCCCTTCAATATCATCTGAGAGACGGGCAAATGCACCAAACTTGGTCAGGCGGGTGATGGTACCTTCCACAAGTTGGCCAACCTGGAATTCAGCAGCTTTTTGATCCCATGGATCTGAAAGCAGTTGGCGGATGGAGAGGCCGATGCGTTTCTTTTCGCGGTCGATGCTGATGACCTTGACTTTGACTTCTTGTCCGACTTTGAGAACTTCGTTGGGATGAGTGATGCGGTCCCATGAAATCTCTGAAAGATGGACCAAACCATCGGCGCCGTTGACGTTGACGAACACGCCAAACTCAGCCAGACTGGTCACACGGCCGGTCACGACCTGGCCTTCTTTGAGTTCATCGATCACACGTTCTTTAAGAGAATCGCGGGTTTCGCTGCTGGCCTGGCGCTCAGAGAGGATCAGGCGGCGGCGTTCGCGGTCAACTTCGATCACGCAAACATCAATTTCCTGGCCGATCATGCGGCTCCAGCGCTGCTCGGGGGTATCCCCGGTCATGCCGGCGCGGCGAGTAAAGCTGATCTGAGAGGCAGGAACAAATCCGCGCAGGCCGCCAACGGGCACGATCAAACCGCCCTTGTTGTAGCCGATCACGGAACTGTGATAGGAATCCTTCTTGGAGACCATGGTTTCGACGATCTGCCAGCCTTCTTCTTCGCGCGCACGCATATAGGAAAGCACCAGGTTGCCGTTTGAGTCTTCAGGATTCACCACGAATACAGGAATTTCCTGACCCAGTTTAAGGTT
>DAIEPS010000051.1 GCA_027348305.1 Anaerolineaceae bacterium
TCAAACCTTACGGTCCGATTGCACTATTAGTCATTGTCTTCGTCTTACCTTATTTTCACATCGATATCATCAACGCCATCATGACCCCCATCCTCACATTCTTCCGTTACGTCTTGATCGGAGCCTAACATGACCCTTCAACTGACTGTCGTCGGCCTGGACCAAACAGGTGTTTCCTTTGGACTGGCACTTGCCAGTGTCAAAGACAAACTGGTGCGCATTGGGCACGAGCCTGCCCAAAAACGAAACAACTCTGTCGAAACCCTTGGCGCATTTGACAAGGTCCAATTCCGTTTGAACGAAGCCGTCCGCGATGCAGATATTGTTTTGCTCAGCCTTCCGGCCGACCAGGTGGAAGCCACGCTGAAGGATATGGCTGATGACCTCAAAGCCGGGGCGATCGTGATCGATACCAACCGCGCCTGCCTGACTACGTCTCAGTGGGCTGCCCAATACCTGCCGGCAAGCGCGTATTTCATCAGCATGATCCCCTCCATCGACGGACACTACCTGCGCGAAAACGCCAGCGATGCCAAAACCCCGCGAGCGGACCTGTTTGCCAACTGCGAAATGATCATCGCCACCACCCATGAGACACACGCCGAAGCGATGAAGATGGCTTCCGAGATCACCACGATCTCAGGCGCTCACCCCTGCCTGACCGACGTCTACGAAGCGGATGGATTGTTCGCACGCATCGACCTGATGCCCAAACTGGCATCCGCAGCGCTGCTGCTTGCCACACTCGACCAACCCGGTTGGTCAGATGCCAAACGACTCGCGTCAAGAGCTTACGCGCAGACCACGGATACCATCCAGTTCTTCAATGAGCTGGCAAACCCTTCTACCGAGATCCTCAGCAATAAAGAGAATGCGCTGAGAGCGTTGGACGGGCTCTCCGCAGCCTTGGCGACCTTGCGCGAGCAGGTGGAATCCGACGACAACAAACGCCTGGATGCCGTTTTGCTGGACCTCAAAGAGGGTCAGGCAGAATGGTCCGATCTGCGTTACAGCGGTGATTGGGATAAAGCCGACCAGGATGAAACGACTAAACCGGGGAGCATGTTGAAAAGAATGTTTGGCGATCCCTCCAAATTAATAAAGAAGTAAGATGGCTTTTTATTGTTATATGGTCGAATGCCAGGATGGTAGTTTTTACACAGGTTGGACAACTGACCCGGTGAGGCGTGCCAAACAGCACAATGCCGGCCGCGGCGCCAAATACACTCGCCTGCATAGACCCGTCAAACTCGTCTACATCGAGGAACAAGCAGACCGCTCGACGGCTATGAAACGCGAACTGGCCATTAAAAAAATGAGCCACGACCAAAAACGAAAAATGGCGGCAAATTCATCCGCGGCGGAGGCAGTTCTATGAGTCAAAAGATCAAAGTCGTTTCACCGGGCAGGGTCAACCTGTTGGGCGAGCACGTGGACAAGAATGAAGGCAAAGTGCTGCCGGCAGCCATTGACCGCGCGATCAATCTTTATGCTGAAACCCGCACAGACTTGATCTTGAAGCTCAACGCGCTTGACCTGGGTGAATCCGTGGAAATTGATCTATCCAGGCTGGATGCAAAATTGGATTCCGCCGGCAACCCGCTGCGCTCGTGGGCGCACTACCCGGCAGGAGTGGCCTGGAGCCTTCAATCAGGCGGATTCGAGACCAGGGGGGCGACGGTTGAGTTCACTTCCAACATCCCCATGGGCGCCGGGCTGAGCAGTTCCGCTGCCGTGGAAGTTGCTTTCGCGGTTTTGTGGCAAGCCATGAGCGGATGGTCTATGGATCGGCTAACGCTCGCGCAGTACTGCCAGAAAGCCGAAGTGGAATACGCCGGGGTGAACTGCGGACTGATGGACCAGTTTGCCTGCGCCAACGGGGTGGAAAACCATGCCGTGCTGCTCGATACACGCAGCCTCGAATTCAAATCCGTGCCGCTGCCCAAAGACACTGCCATTGTCATCGCCGATTCCACCGTGCGGCGCTCGCTTCAAACTTCCGCGTATAACGACAGGGTGGCTGACTGCAATACTGCGGTCGCGGCTGCACATAAACGGAACCCTGCTGTGCATTCCCTGAGAGATGTCTCTGTAGCTGAAATGGATGCGCTGAAACCACAGCTCACTGATGGTGTTTACCGGCATGCCCGGCACGTCGTTGGAGAAATTGAACGCGTTGATCAGGCCATCCGCTGCCTTGAGACAGGGGATTCAAAATCCTTTGGAAAGATCATGTTCGAGACACATGCCTCTTTACGGGACATGTATGAAGTTTCCTGCCCTGAATTGGACGCTCTGGTGGAAATTGCCTCATGCTTTTCAGGCTGCATCGGCGCCAGGTTGACCGGGGCTGGTTTTGGGGGTTGTACGGTCAATCTCGTGGAGCGCTCCAAAGCGGAGGCCTTTGTGCAGTACTTGTCAGACGGCTATTTGAGTAAAACCGGCTTGAAAGCGTCCGTGTTCATCACACATGCCAGCCGCGGAGCATATGTAGAGTGATCCGGTTCAGGTCTCTTATAGATTTTAAATCTGCAGAAACCCGGGATTAAGGGTAAGAATCCGATTTCATATAGAAATCGGATTCTGTTTTTTAAATTGACGAATAACGACCACCTTGACAAGGTTTTGACTAACCTTGTCAAGGTGGTCGTTTCATCAATGTTTCTACACTCAAAATATATTTCAGTCTGCGAACACAGGCAGATGGCCGAGTGAGACGATATCGCCCCACTTGGCGCGTTCACCTTCGGTGAAGATCGCCGCTTCGGAGGTGATGCTGGCGCCAGCCTTGGTGGTCAAGAGACGCATGCCCTGCAGGGTTGAACCGGTGCTGATCACATCATCCACGATTACAACCTTCTTGCCTTTGATCAACTCAAGATCCTTCTCATCCAGGTAAAGGGTTTGAGGTTCACCTGTAGTGATTGAAAGAGTCTCGGTTTGAAGTGCTTTACCCATATAGGGTTTGTAGCTCTTGCGAAAGATCACGTAGGGCTTCTTCATTTCCACGGATAAGGCGTAAGCAAGGGGAATGCTCTTGGTCTCAGCGGTGACAAGTACATCACAAGGTGTTTTTTCAAGTTTTTTTGCGAGCGCCTTGGCGCAGGCCTGTACCAGTTCAGTATCCCCCAGGATATTAAGGATGGCGATGCGCAGCCCTGGTTTAATCTCAAACAAAGTCAACTCGCGGTGAACACCGGCGATATCAACACCGTATGTAGCTCTTTTTTCCATCCTGAACTCCTTTTATTAACGAAATTTGCCAGACAAGTTTATCATTAATCCCAAATATGGACTGCTGTTTATTAAAGTAAAAGATCCCCACACATCGGTTGGTGGAGATCTTTTTATGCATAAGGCCTGCGCCTTCTCTGTGGTAAAATCATCGAGAGCCGGGGACGCCGACCCCGGCTCTCTTTACTAAGGAGGAGAAGAAGAAAAGAAGTCGCCCTGTAGATATAATAGCAGTTATTCTCAGGATGTACTTGACTCTTACCCTACGATTACCCTACGATATCTTTGTGATTATTTTTATCCATTTTTAGCAGCGGAAACCCTTCTCATGAACTCATCAGCCACCATAGATCACCTCATAACCGACATCGGTTCCGTGCGCATCATTGCCAGTGAACGGGGATTGCTTCAAGTAGACCTGTTAGGTAAAAATTACCAACCAGATGCCACGCAGTTCAGCGAGAATTCCTTACAAGCACAACAACACGCGTCCGCGGCGTTGGCACAGATTCGTGAGTACCTCAACGGCAAGCGTAAATTCTTTGACCTTGACCTCGATTGGTCCTTCACCACTCCCTTTCAAAAGACAGTATTGGAAATCACCCAATTCATCCCCTTTGGAGAGATCCTCACCTACGGGCAGATTGCCGCAAAACTCGGAAAGGTCAGTGCCAGCCGTGCAGTTGGCGGCGCGCTGGGCAGAAACCCGATGCCCATCATCATTCCGTGTCACCGGGTGGTAGCTGCCAACGGCAACCTGACCGGCTTCTCCGCCGCGGAAGGCATCATCACAAAACAGAAGCTGCTCGAGCTGGAAGGACACAAAATTGTCGCTCAAAAACTGGCTTAAGTTTTTCGCACTCTCACTGATCTGGGGAACCTCCTTCTTCTGGATCAAGATCGGCTTGCAGGAAGTAGACCCCATCACGCTGGTCTTTTTCAGGGTGTCATTTGCCACCCTTGGATTGATCGTTTTCTTTTTGATCACCCGGAAACGCTACCCGCTGAAATTCTGGTGGCTTTATTTGTTCCTTGGGTTTTTCAACGTAGCCTTTCCATTCATATTGATCACCTGGGCTGAGACGCATATTTCTTCAGGCATGGCGTCGGTGATGAATTCGACACAACCCCTGGCCACTGCTCTTTTTGCGGCCATCTTTATTAAAGAAGAACGGCTCACCTCACAACGCATCCTGGGATTGGTGATAGGGTTCGGCGGTGTGCTGATGTTGATGTCAGACCGGCTGAGCGGCGGATTGAGCGGCCAACTGCTGGGTATTCTGGCCATGGCAGTGGCAGTACTTTCTTATGGCGGAAGCGCGGTCTTTGCACGGCTAAAAAATAAGAACGTCACGCCCGAAAGCCAGGCGCTGGGCCAAATGTCATTTGGGCTGATCTTTTTGGTTCCCGCGTTGCTGACGTTTGAATCGCCTTTCGTTTTGCCAAAGTTGCCCATCTCTTACCTGGCGTTTGCCTGGCTTGGTTTGCTTGGGTCTTTCGTGGCTTCAGTCCTCTGGTACAAATTACTAGATGCGATCGGGCCTTCCAGAACCAGCATGACCACATACCTCTTTCCGTTGATCGGGGTCACTCTTGGAGCCCTGGTGCTTAATGAAAGTGTGAGCTGGCGGTTGCTGGCCGGCGGATTATTAGTTATTCTTGGTATCATTATTGTAAATCGCAGAAAAGTCAATTCAAGTTCGCTTACCCCGGCGGACTCTCAAGAAGAAGGATAAAAATGACTGAAGAAAACAAATTTCAAGCAGGGTATGTAGCCGTCGTTGGCCGTCCCAATGTGGGTAAATCCACGTTGATCAACACCCTGCTGGATCAAAAGATCGCGGCAGTCTCAGCCAAACCACAGACCACGCGCCGCCGCCAACTGGGAATCTTGACCACGGAAACCTCCCAGATCATCTTTGTTGACACCCCCGGGCTGCACGTTCCGCAACACAAGTTGGGCGATTTCATGAACCAGGAAGCCGCTGAAAGCCTGCATGATGCAGACTTGATCTTATGGCTGGTGGATGTCAGCGCCCCGCTCAGCGCGGAAGACAAACTGATCGCTGATCGTCTGAACGCGATCCGAAAACGTCCGCCTGTGCTGATGACCCTCTCAAAATGCGACCTGGTCTCTGAAGACATCCTGTTGGAACGCAAACGCGCCTGCCTCGGACTCTTCCCTGCCAATGACATGGTGGCGATCTCATCGCTGACCAAAGAAGGTCTTGAAGAACTCAAGGGGAAGATCCTGGCTAATTTGCCATTGGGTGAAAAATTTTATGACGCTGACACGGTCACTGACTATTTTGAGCGTGACATCGCCGGCGAATTGATCCGCGAAGCTGTGCTCGAGTATGTCCGCGACGAGGTGCCGCACTGCATCGCCGTGCAGGTGGATCAATACGAAGAGCGCGGAGATGAAGGCGCCTACATTTTAGCCACCATCCTGGTGGAACGTGATTCGCAAAAAGGCATCGTCATCGGCCAGCATGCAGATATGATCAAGAAGATCGGCATGCGCGCCCGCCAGGAAATCGAATCCATGAGTGGACGCAAGATCTACCTGGACCTCAATGTAAAAGTAAATAAAAATTGGCGCAACAGCGCGGATGCCCTGGTCCTGCTGGGGTTCAGCCGCGGGAAGGAAAAATGATTTGCTGACCTGGAGCTTCTTCGCTGCCGTAGCCTTTGCGTTTCTGGATTGGGCTTCCACATGGAAAGGTTGGAAAATCAGGCTTTATATCGCCAAACCGGCGACCCTGCTCTTTTTGATCCTTTGGACTTACCAGGTGACCCATTGGCAGGGGGGCATGTTGTGGTTTGGTATTGCTCTGGTCTTTTCTCTGCTCGGTGATATCGCGTTGATGCTCAATCCCCGCTATTTTATGCTGGGGCTGGCATCTTTTTTGTTCGCACATCTTAGCTTTTTGGTCGGGTTCAATCAACTCCCTCCGCCCTTTACTGTGGGTACTATTTTGATGGCCGTATTGGTGGGCATTTCGGCCGCTCGTGTTCTGCGGATCTTAAAACCTGGTGTGATGAAAGTACCCCGCGGAAAGCGCTTTCTTACCGCTGTTGTATCTTACGGGCTCACCCTCACACTGATGGTGCTTTCTGCACTGGTGACTTTCTTCCGTACGGAATGGAGCCTGCTGCCGGCAACTTTATGTGCCTGCGGGGCCGTGCTCTTTTATATTTCGGATACGCTGTTGGGATACGACCGTTTTGTGGTCAAAGTCAAACACGGACAAAGTTATGTGCATCTCACCTACCATCTCGGCCAGATCGGGTTGGTCACCGGTGCCATGCTGCACTTCCTGAAGTAATTATTTTAAAGGTTTAAAACCTTCCCCCAATGCTTCGTGGGCAATACCGATCACTACGAAAGCATTGGGGTCTAATTCTTTCACCAACTGTTTCAATTGGTTCACCTCTGCCCTGGTCACCACAGTATACAAGACCGGACGATCTTTGCCGGTATATCCGCCCGTGCCAGACAGGATGGTAACGCCGCGCTCCAACACATCCAGGATGACCTTGCGCACCTGGTCTGACTCGGTAGTGATGATCATTACCGTACGGAAGATGCTGGAACCTTCTGAAACCATTTCAGCGGCGATACCGCTGACGTAAATGACCACCAGACCATAGAGTGCGTTCGGCCAGGAAAAAGCAAACCCACCCGCCAACACCACGATGGTATCAGTGATCAGGTAAGCCTGCGACATGGAAATACCAAAGCGGTGGTTGAGAATGCGGCCCAAAATGTCCGAGCCGCCGCTGGTGCCCTGCCCCAAATAGACCAGACCCAGTCCAATACCCAGCGTGACTCCACCGAAAAGGGCATTTAAGACGCTGTCGTGAGTGATGCCGCTGGCAGGGATGAACAAACTCAGCACATCAGTTAAGATCGAAAAACAGGTGACCGCAAACGCAGTGCGAATTGCAAAACGCGATCCGCCCAAGAAACGCCAACCCAGAATAAAAAGCGGCACATTGCCAATGAAGATCATCACGCCTAAAGGGAATGTGACATAGTGATTAATGATCTGGGCTGCACCACTGATGCCGCCGCTGACCAGCAATCCGGGAACCAGAAATAAACGCATGGAGAAAGCCTGAACCAGCGCCCCTGCCAACAACAGCGAATAGTCTTGAAGGGTTTTCCAGGTAAGGTGAACCGGCCCAAACTGGCTTTTGATGAATTGGATGAGTGTGAGTTTAGGTTCGGATTGACCCTTCATGTCGACCTTCTTTAACAGGAATAGTACAATTGTACCCGATGAAGCCGCGCAAGCTTAAAGGCAATTAACATTTTAGCTTTGCATACCTCTGATAGAGAAAATTGTGCATTCATGAAATACCGCCTGTCAGTATTGATAGCTGGTTTTCTTGAATTATTCTTAAGATTGTTATAAGATTAAACCATTGAATGCAGCACGGGGCTTGGTGATCACGATTATCGACAGGGTGACAGAATGACAGCAATGGAACCAGGAATGCTCTTAAAATCCAGATACAAAGTAGTGGAACAACTTGGCAAAGGTGGAATGGGAGAAGTCTACCTGGCCATTGACGAATCTCTGGATACAAAAGTAGCCGTCAAAGCCAATCACAACCTCTCGCAGCATACTTCTGCGCAGTTCATCCGCGAAGCCAGGCTGCTTGCTTCATTGAAGCATGCCAACCTGCCGCGTGTTATCGATTATTTCACTGAAAACGACAGCCAATACCTGGTGATGGATTTCATCCCGGGAGAGAATCTTAAAGAACTGGTCGAAAGCAAAAAACATTTCACCTTCGAGCAGATCAATAAATGGGCCATCCAACTTGGCAACGCGCTGACCTATTTACACACTCAGGAAATTCCCATTTATCACCGCGATATCAAACCCGCCAACATTAAAGTCACTCCTTCAGGGGATGTGGTGCTGGTGGATTTTGGAATTGCCAAAACCGGGGATGCTTCAATGGAAACTCAAACCGGCGCCTGGGCTTTTTCACCCGGGTTTGCGCCGCCTGAACAGGTCAGCGGCATGCGCACAGGTCCGTATTCAGATCAATATAGTCTGGCATCGACCATCTACTTTCTGTTTGCCGGTAAACCACCCGCTGACAGTGCACGCCGTTTGATGGGAGAAGAAGAATATATTCCGTTAACCCAGATCAATACCAGCATCCCTGCGTATTTTTCAGCGGCGATCGATAAAGCACTTTCGATCAAACCGGAAGCACGCTTTTCAAATGTTGCCAATTTTGTAGAAGCGCTGACCAACCCCAACGCACTGCCTGAATCTGAAGCCGCGCAAAAAACAGTGATGGTCAACCGCGCGCCGGTGCCGCCCCCGGTGCAGACACCCTTCAACCAACCAGGCGCCGGCACATCAGCCCAGGTTCGCAAAAAAGCCTCTCCCGTGTGGCTAATCCTTGGCGTACTTGCTTTCATCGGCGTGGTCATCGGCGGTTTCTACGCCTTAAAAGCCGTGGGCGTTATTGGCAAGCCGATCGCAGCCCCCCTTCCCACAGAAACCCTTGAGGTGGAACAAGTCGTCGTTCCCACCAATACCGCCACTGTTGAAGTTACGGCAACCGCGACAGTTGAGGTAATACCTCCCACCGCAACCATTGAACCCACATTGGATGCAGTTGCCTTTGAGCAGCTTAAGAACATAAGTAAGGTTGCCTTCATCAGCGACCGCCAGGGTGATGGTTATCAACAAGTCTGGGTCATGGATATCGGTTTTGACACCAACAACAAGCCCATTACTGCAAACGCAAAGCAACTCACCTTCAGCCCTGATAATAAATCAGACCCAGCCTGGTCACCGGATGGCACCAAGATCATCTATTCCGGCTGGAGTACTGAAATGTCAGTTAATGGGTCTTCATTTGCAGACGACATTTGGATGCTGGATATCACTCAACCAGACGTACCACCAATAGACCTGACTCGCAGAGTCGGTGATGACCGTTACGCAGCATGGTCACCAAACAACAAATTCATTGCGTTTACAAGCTACTATCGCGAGGATAAAACCCCTCAATTGGTAGTCATGAATCCTAACGGGTCGAAACAAGAGTTATTAAGTATCCTCGGATTTGCTGATTCTTATGCGACGTGGTCTCCCAACGGCGACTGGCTGCTTTACACCTATTCGGTTGGAGAACTTCAAGTATTGCAAATGATCTCACAATTCAATATTATGAAAAAGACCCCAAGAGAACCCCAGGATTTTCAAAAATTTGATCGAACGTCAAATGAAGGCCGGTTGGGGAATGTTTCTGAACCTGTATTCAGCTTTGACGGCAGCATGCTTGCCTACACCCATATATTTAGCGGCAAATCCAATATATATACTGCCGTTTATTCTGATCGCGGACGTACTTCAACCCAATTAACCGATACCGGCGTGGACCATTCGCCCTGCTGGTCACCGGACGGCAAGTGGATCATGTTCACCTCCGAGAGGGATGGTGACCCTGAGCTCTACATCATGGATTCTGCCGGTGGAAATGTGCTCAATCTGTCACAACAGCCCAGTACCGATAAAGACCCGGCCTGGCAGCCGCCCAAACCTCAACCATAAGACAGAAAAAACCTCCCGAAAATCCGGGAGGTTTTGTTTTGTTTTATTCTGGAAGGGGCGGGCGTTGAGTCTTGGTCTTGGGCCTGGTTCGGTTTGTCATCATGCGCGACGGGGTGATGGTCTTGCCGGCATTCGGGCTCAACAGCAAAGTCAAGCGTGTCAATGCGTTTTCATCGTACTCGCAGCGTCCGCAGATGTCACATACCCAAGCCGGAAAGTCAGGTACCGAAATTAATTCATCGCCCAAATAGGTAAAATAGGCGACATAGTCCCGGTGCATGTGTCCGGCCTGGCACTCGGCACACGGAAAAACTGGTTCTGGAAGAATTTGGCTAAGGTCTGTCATTTAATCTAAGTAATCTCTACAAATTTACTCTATTTGCACAAGGGTATCACAGTTTTGTGCGTTTGAAAATCCATCAAAGTCGCAAACTACTTCACAGCCAACCCATAATCTGGATGCGAAAGTACCTTCGCAGCCTGGGGAGGCCAGTAAACCACCAGGGCTTTGCCCACCAAATCTTTAATAGGGACGAACCCCCAACTATGCGAGTCAGAAGAATTATTGCGATTGTCACCCAGTACAAACACTGAATCCAGAGGGACCGTCCAGGTATCTTCATAATTTGGCGGAGCAGCAATGTAGGGTTCGATCAAGGCGGTGCCGTTGACACTGACCACCCCACCTTTAACACTGACCACATCCCCGGGGGTGCCGATCAGCCGCTTGATGTAATCTTCCTCAAGAAAATTGGGGTTGTGAAAAATGACGATATCGCCGGTGTGCAGTTCGCCCAATTTGTAAGCCAGCTTGTTAACCACG
>DAIEPS010000052.1 GCA_027348305.1 Anaerolineaceae bacterium
AGGGAACCGTCCATGGGTTCGAAATTGCAGAATCCAGTGAATTGGTTCATCAGATCCTCAGGAAAAGGATTGAAACCTTGAAGAAGGCCTTTGTTCCTGCCAACATTTCTTGAGGTTTGATTTATTTTTGTTGATCTTTTTCAGGTTCTCTTTGTAAAGATATGAGATAATTTCACTATTATTTTGCTTTTTACAGCCACCAAGAATTGAATCAGGAGAATCAAAAACATGAATGCCATTTTCAACCGCCGAAGTATACGCAAATACACCAAGCAGGTCATTTCCGAAGAGACGATTGAAAAACTCCTGAGGGCCGGCATGGCGGCGCCTTCCGCGGCCAACGAGCAGCCCTGGCATTTTATCGTGATCAAAGACAAAGAGATCCTGTCCGCGATCCCAAAATTCCACCCCTATGCACAGATGCTCAGGGAGGCCGATTGCGCCATCGTAGTCTGCGGTGACCTCGTGCTGGAAACGAACAAGAACTTCTGGACGCAGGATTGCTCGGCAGCCACGGAAAATATACTCATTGAAGCCACGGACCTTGGATTGGGTTCAGTGTGGATCGGGGTTCATCCCGACCAGGATCGTGTAAAACCACTTCATGCGTTATTGGGCCTGCCCCAAACCGTGATCCCGCT
Organism: Anaerolineaceae bacterium; assembly: GCA_027348305.1. GTDB lineage: Bacteria > Chloroflexota > Anaerolineae > Anaerolineales > Anaerolineaceae > UBA6107. Next base: position 642 of record DAIEPS010000052.1, read on the forward strand.
GTGTATCATTTCGCTTGGGTACCCGACCGAGATCAAAGCACCCGTCGATCGTTTTAACCCGTCAAGAATCCATCGAGACAGGTGGTAGAGTGGTCGTTGGATGAATCAATTTGAGACTATCAAAACAGACAGACTACTGATCGGCGTGCTCGGCCTCGAAGACAAGGAAATTTTTCAGGCTTACCGGTCCAGACCAGAAGTATGTCAATTCCAAACATGGGAACCCCCAAGCCTTCAAGAAGTTGAAGATTTCATCCGCAAGAATTTGTCGGTCATTCCAAACACGCCCAATGCCTGGCTGCAATTAGGTCTGCACCTGCCCGGCGGACTGCTGGTCGGCGACATTGGCCTGCATTTTCTGGAGGACGGCGCCCAGGCAGAAATAGGCTACACGCTCGCGCCTGAGCAGCAAGGACACGGCTACGCTTTTGAAGCTGTTGAGGCGATCCTGGGGTATCTGTTCGATCGATTAGCAAAACACCGTATTACAGCTTCAGTGGACCCTGAAAACTTCCGCTCCATTCACCTGCTTGAAAAGCTCGGATTCAGGAAGGAAGGGCATTTCAAACAAAGCATCCTTATCCGCGGCGAATGGTGCGATGATATTATCTACGCCATGCTTCAGGAGGAATGGAAAGCCAGGAGGTAAACCATGTACGAACTCAACCAGGTGGGCAAAAAAACATACTACATCGAGTCCCCGGCCAAGATGGGAATTTACAGAATAAATCAAACTGAAGTCTGCCTGATCGACAGCGGCAACGACAAGGATGCAGGCCGCAAGGTCCAGGGCATATTGGCCGACCAAGGCTGGACGTTGAAATTCATCCTCAACACCCACTCCAACGCGGACCACGTCGGCGGCAACGCCGTTCTACAGCAGCGCCTGAACGCGCCCGCCTATACCAGCGGCGTCGAAGCCTGTTTCAACCGCTTTCCCATTTTGGAGCCCTCGTTTCTCTACGGCGGTTATCCAGTCAAGGAACTGCGCAACAAATTCCTGATGGCGCAGCCTTCATCAGCAAACGAGCTTGACAGCTTCACGCTTCCGCAGGGGCTCGAGATCCTGCCGCTCGAAGGGCATTACTTCGGCATGTTCGGTGTCAAAACGGAGGATGAGGTCTGGTTCCTCGCCGACTGCATGATGGGCGAGAACATCCTGCAAAAATATCACGTTTCTTTCATCTATGACGTGGCGGCTTACCTGGCCACGCTGGATAAAGTGGAGAAACTCGAGGGCAAGTGGTTCATCCCTGCCCACGCAGCGGCCTGCCAGGATATCAAGCCGCTGGCAGCAGCCAACCGCAAAAAGGTATTGGAAATTTCAGAAAACCTGCTCGCCTGGTGCCGGGAACCAAAGCGCTTTGAAGACGTCTTAAAAATGACATTCGATCATTACCAACTCGGCATGGACTGGAACCAATACGTGCTGGTGGGTAGCACCATCCGTTCATACCTGGCCTACCTGCACGACGAGAGCAAGATGCAAGCTGCTTTTATAGACAACAACCTCTTATGGCAAAGCGTTTAATGTTTGCCGCTTGAACACAGCTATAATTCTCGTATGAACCTTGCAACGTTAATCCATGGTTCTTTTGTATTCGGATGAAAATGGTTCAACCATTAAGTGGAGGAAGTATGAAAAAGACCACAATGCTAATATCCAGTTTATTGATCAGTGTGCTGCTCTTGTCAGCCTGCAATTTACCTTTCGGTTATACGATCACATCGACAAATGTGGAGGGCACCCCCAACGCCACCCTGACCGCCTTGTTTGATACCAGCCACAACATCCCGGCAACCATCACCCCACCCTTGATTGCCACCAGCACAGCCTTTCTGCCCACCCTGGAGCCCGCTACGGCCACCCCTGAACCCACGCAAACCCTTGAGCCCGCAACACAAACACCTGTGGTGATTGTGGTCACTGCAACGACAGCCCCAACTTCAGCACCAGCAGCCAGGGGCAATGCGCAGCTCTATGCAAATTACCTCAGCACTGCACCCGTACAGGACGGAACCTACGCCGATTGGGTGGATAAAACCAATAAATACACCATGCCCTATTTTGCCTGGGGTCAGGCAAACTGGGTTAACCACGCAGACCTTGAAGGTGCCTTCGCAGTCGCCTGGGATAACACCAACCTATATATAGGTTTTAAGATCACGGACGACATCTACAACCAGCCTTACGCCGGCGGAGACATCTACAACGGCGATGCAGTGGAAGTTTTGCTTGATACCGATCTATTGGGTGATTTCTACACGACCAAACTCACCTCTGATGATTATCAGTTGGGTCTCTCTGCGGGCAGCAAAGACGGATCGATATCTTCAGGCGCCTACCTGTGGTATCCGTCCAACGTGGCAGGCAAGCGCAGCCAGGTGACGGTGACCAAGACCTTTGAATCGGACAACGTTTACCGCATAGAAGCGGCCATCCCCTGGTCGATGTACGGCATCACCCCTTACGCCGGCATGCGTTTGGGTTTCGCGGTCAACGTGGATGACAACGACAATGTCACCAGTTACAAGAAGATGACCATGCTTTCAAGCGCTTCTGGGCTATTAGTTCAAAATCCCACCACCTGGGGTGAACTGGTGCTGGTGAAGTAGATAAAACCTGGTTAAGTAAAAAGAGCTGCCAATAATGCAGCTCTTTTTGTTTACCAAGATCATAAATCTTCAATTTCGATTCCGGATAACACCAACTTACTTGGACTGACGTTGAAATAGGCGCTAACCACTTTTGAAAAGTACGACAGACTGTTGTATCCCAGCATTTCGGCAATTTGCGAGACAGTGTAATGCGTATTCAACAATAATTTCCTAGCTTCTTCCATTTTTTGTGTACGCACGTAATGAGTAAGGTTCATGCCGACTTCGGTTTTAAAGAGGTAAGACAAATAGGTGGGATGCAGCTTTACCTCCGCGGCAATGGTCTCAAGCCTGCAGGGTTCGTAAAGATGATTATAGACATATCGGATGACCCGCTGAATGGGAAGTGAATAGGTTTTACTCATACCTTGCTGCACCAGGTCATGGTAATTGGTCAGCAGATCTTTGACAAGAGCTCGGGCCTGGTCGGAATCTTCCAGTTTTTCAATTTCATTTATGTAATAATCACTCAAAACAAAACAACGACGATCATCCGCGCCGATATCTGCGGCATAGCGGCAGGTGACTGCCACGAGGCAGATGAGTGAATTCTTGGTTGAACGCAGTGGTTGCGGGGCAAGGACAAATTGCGTTGAAGAATACGCCTCGAGGATTTGTAGATCACCCTTCAGCAAACGTCCGATCAGGTTGCGTTCCTCTTCACGGGAATAGTGCTCATACCCCGAGATCAGTATATTTTTCATCTCGCGTTTGGCTTGAAGTTTTGGCATAGACACCCTTGAATTATTACCAATAACCTTGATTTATTACAACTATGATAACAGAAAAATGCTATGCTTCAAATTGTAAAAATCTGAACCCTGATAAAGCCGGAGATAAAACATGAAAACACTCGATTTGGCAGGAATGTGGCAGTTTCAAGAGGTTGGCAAAGACAAGACCCTTGAAGGGCACCTCCCCGGCTGCAATTATCTGGACCTGATAAATGCCGGCGAAATCGAAGATCCGTTTTGGGGACAAAATGAAACGGCCGCCACCCAAATCGCGGAACGAGATTTTCTCTACTCAAGAAAATTTATGGTTGATGATGATCTTCTTCAGAGCGACCAGGTTGAACTCGTTGTCTCCGGGCTGGATACCCTGGCGGTTATAACACTGAATGGCACAGAAATCGCCAACTGTGACAACGCCCATCGCACTTATCGCCTGCCCATCAAACCGCAATTGGTGAAAGGCAAGAATGAACTCTCGATCTATTTCAGCAGCCCGCTGCCATACATCAGGGCCAAGAATAAAGAAAATCCGCTATACACGATAGGCATGGCTGATAACGCTGCACACATCCGCAAACCGCAGTGTCATTTTGGATGGGATTGGGGTCCTAATCTGGCACCAGTTGGGATTCACGGAAGCATCAAAATTGAAGGCTATAACCAGGCCAGGATAACCAACCTGGCGATTGAACAAAAGCATACCGGCGGACAGGTTGAACTGACAGTTTGCATAGATATTGATCGGTACGAAAATTTCTCAAAGCCATTGGATCTGCGTTATTCACTGGTTGGTCCGGATGGATCAAAACAATTGAATATCGTGCCGCTGGTAAAAGAACACACCTGCTTTATCATCCGGGTGGAACATCCAAAATTATGGTGGTGCAACGGACTTGGCGATCAGCCGCTTTACGAGTTGACCGTCGAATTGGTTGACGAAAAATATAAGAAAGAACCGCTGGATTCCTGGAAGCGAAAAATCGGATTGCGCACCATCCGCCTGGATAACACCGCGGACAAATGGGGCAGGAACTTCCGCTTTGTGGTGAATGATGTGCCGATCTTCGCCAAAGGCGGCGATTGGATCCCCTCTGATAGTTTTGTCACCCGCACCACCCGGGATGACCTGGATTTTTATATCAAGAGCGCCCGAGATGCCAACATGAACATGCTGAGGGTTTGGGGCGGTGGATATTATGAATCAGATACTTTCTACGAATTATGCGATAGCTATGGCATTCTGGTCTGGCAGGATTTTGCCTTCGCTTGCGCGGAATATCCGCTGAATGACCCTGCTTTTCTGGAGAATGTAAAATTCGAAGTGATCGATAACATTCGCCGCCTGCGCCACCATGCCAGCCTGGCACTTTGGTGCGGTAACAATGAAATAAAACTGATGAGTATGTCTTTTAAAAAACCCAAGCAGATCAGCCACGACGCTTTCTTTTATCATACACTGAAGGAGTGGGTAGCCGCTGAAGACAACCAGACTCCCTACTGGTCAAGCTCACCCTCCTCCAGCCTCCCTGAGATCAAAGCCAATTCACTTAACGACGGCGATACCCATCTGTGGCATGTCTGGCACGGGTTACAACCGTTGGAGAGCTTCAGAAACTATCCCACCCGGTTCTGCTCTGAGTTTGGAGTGGAATCGCTGCCCAACATGCACACCATCCGCAGTTTCACCGATGCCGAAAAACCGACTTTGTTTGATCCGGTGATGCAGCTTCATCAAAAATCAATTGGCGGCAACGAAAAGATGTTGTTCTATGTGCTGTCAAAATACCGCAATCCTTCCACGCTCGAAAGTTTCATCTACCTTTCACAGTTGATCCAATCTGAGACGGTACGAATGGCGACCGAGTTCTGGCGGCGCAATGTTGGCCGCTGCAATGGCGCGATCTACTGGCAGTACAACGACTGCTGGCCGGTAGCCTCATGGGCCGGGATTGACTATCAAAAACAGTACAAGGCAGTTCAATACCGAGCCAGACACTTCAACAAGATGGTTTGCGTTTCTGCTGAAATGCATCAGCATGATGCGGATGTGTCGGTGATCAATGACCTGCCTGTTGGTTTTCTTGGCAGTTTAAATTGGCGATTGGTGGATTTTTCGGGCAACACCATCCATAGTGAAACCATCAAAGTAAGCATTGAGAAAAACTGTGCTTCGAAAGTTGAAACCATTTCATTCAAGCAATACCTTGGAGACTTCAATAAACAGGATGCTGCGCTAATTCTGGAATTGATGGATCTTGAAGACAAGATCATCTCATCACAATCCAATTTGCTTGTACCGGATAAAGAAGCCTCATTGCGAAAACCCAACCTGAAAACCTCTGTATCAGTGGTTGGCAAGGAAGCAACCTTAACCATCACCGCAGATACATTCACCCGGTTCGCCTACGTGGAAATTGATGGTGTACATACTCCGCTTTCAGATAACTTTATCGACATCGAAGGCGGCAAATCTGTTCACCTGACTTTCGCAGTGCCTGAAGGTAGGAATAGTTCTGATCTCGAAAAAGGCATCCGCATCCTATCCATGGCCGATGTGGATTTCACCGGCACGTTGCTGCAAGATAAGCTGTGGCGGTTGAAGACCCGCTTTTCGAAAAACAATTTGATCTTCTGGTTCGTGTTCAAATTTTTGATATAAAGAAATCACATAATATTAGGCCCCCGCAGATTTGGAATCTGCGGGGGCCTATTCTGTGTTTAGAACAAAATGTTGGTTAGTTCCTTACGGTAGCCGCGGGTCAGGTCGCTTTCCTGGTCCATCAGATCAAGAATGCCCAGCACCACTTCCTTGCCGCGTTCGCGCCTGAAGTGTTTGTCAGCACGCAAGATATCCATCAGGCCGTCCAAGCTGGCAAGCAGGTTGCCGCGCACGGCCAGCCGCATGGAATTCTTAAATGCCATATCCAGATCTGTATCAGCCGGAAGACTGTCACTCACCGCATCCTGCATGGCCTTCATCAGCGGAAGCAGGCGCTCCGCCTCATTGTATTCCTTGCAAGCCGGGAAAACCCTCAGACTGGCCCTGGCCGCCGGCGCATTGCCTTCAAGCAGGTCGATCTTGATCAGGCCAAGCAAGGCGCCCGGCGTGTTTTCTGTAATTTTGAGCGCTTCATCATACGCCTGGCGGGAACCTTCAAGCTCACCCATGGCAAGCAGGCTGTCGCCTTTTTGCACCAGCAGGCTGGCCGGGCTGGGAGGCAGGATCTGGTTGATAAACTCACGCACACGAGGCTCAGGCTGAAGCCCCGCGAACTCGCTGATGCGGCTGCCCTGGCTGAATGCCAGCACAGTGGGGATGCTCCTGACGCCGTATTTCAAGACCAGATTGGGGTTGACATCCGCATCCACTTTGGCCAGGCGAAAAGCGCCGTTCGCCTCATCCACCAGTTTCTCGAGCAGGGGAGAAAGCATCTTGCACGGCTTGCACCACTCCGCCCAGAAATCGACGATGACAGGCGTATTCTGCGAATAAGCCAGCACTTCGTACTCGAAGTCACTTTCGGTAACGGCTTTAATATACTCCGACATCACGGAACAATCTCCTGAAAAAGGCGCGCCTGGTTATTCACCATTATCGTCACCTTCTCCATTTTCATCAGACCTTGCTGCGGGTTGATCAATGCGCAGCACTTCGCCGTGGATATTGAGCACCACTTTGAAGCCCATCATTCCCAGGTATACCCGGGTCTCTTCGGGCAGCCCCATTTGCAGCACCTGGGCAAATTGCTGATCGAGGTTCTTCAATTGATTCTCAATGATAGCATGGGTAAACAGGTCGTCCTGCCCCATCATCTTTGTGGCTTGTTCTGCGATCAGATCTTCGTTTCCGCTGATCTGTTCGCCAAATGATTGTAATATTTCCAGATCTACCGGGTCTGAGGCAATATGGCGCATGAAACCATCATCATTCACAATGTAGCAGGGTTCGTCGCCGATCGTCCCAGTCGTCACCGGATGATCGTACTCGTCAATTATCAAACCTTTAAAAAGCGGCTCTCTTGTCATTATATTCACCTGTCTTAATTATAAAACGAATCCAATCCCAAAGGATTGGATTCTTGTTAGAAGTTTATTAATTATTACTTGATGGTCACTTTCGTGCCACCCAGCATTTTGTATCCGCGCTGTTCCCCGATGCCGACCACCGGCGTCGTCCACCTGTAGATCCATTTGGCGGAAGCGGGAGGCAAATTGATGCAGCCGTGGCTCATCGGCACACCAAAATTGTTATGCCAATAAGTGCCGTGAAATGAGATCCCATTAACATCCAGGTATGAGATCCATGGAATGCCGGGTAGATTGAAGGTGTTCATGTGATGATCGTTGCCGTCGATCATGTGGCGCGATGGACGCTTGTAGTCTGTGGTGAAATCGCCGACGGGCGTTAATGAAACGTCGCCTTTTGAAATCCCAGCCGAACAGCGGAAAAGCTGCACCTGTGTGTCACCCTCATACGCGATCACAAGCTGTTCGCCGAGACGAACCTCGATCCGCTTCTCGTGCGCGGGGATGTCTGGGGATAACGGCGTTAATTCATCAACCGGTATTACCCGCAAATGCTGCGGATCCACAAAGTAGCTTTTTTGATAGAAATCTTCGAGCACTTCATACCACCACTTACCCGCGTCATCCTTTTTAAGGCCAAGGATCCAGTGGGTGGTGGAGTAGTAGAGACGGACCGTTTCATCAGGATTTTGCAGGTCGTAGACTGCATCCGTAAAGGGCACGGTCACTTCAGCCAGCAACCCGGCTGCCGGGATGCTGGTGACCAGGTCATTCAAATTGTTCGCCACAGGTTGAACAACGCCTGAGTGGATGAACCCTTCACCGTTCAATTCGTACCAGATGCGGTTGTTGGTTGAAGTATCGCTGCCGATGGAGGAGTTGGTGATGGGTAAAACTTCATCCAGCCCAAGCTCTCGGATAACCTTGCCCTCTTCGGAAGGAATATCAAACAGATCCAATCTTTTTTTGGTGATGCGGCCCAAGGGGGTGGCGGCATTCTGCTGGATGCCGGAATCCGCGTAAGCAAAGGAAGTGCGGCTCAATGCCAGCACTGAGATCAGCGCGGCGCTGCTGAAGCGCAGGAATTCGCGTCTTGAGAATTGCGTGAGATCGAGGGATCCGGCCATGGTCGTTTTTAGTAATGAACGATAACAGGGGTGCCAACCTTCGAGAAGTTGTAGACCCATTCGGCTTCGCTGGTAAGCATATTGACACACCCATGGCTCATGGGGGTACCAAAATTATGGTGCCAATATGTGCCGTGAATGCCGTAACCTTGATAAAAATACATCGTATAAGGAACATCCGGCAGGTTATAGCCAGGGCCTGTCATATCAGCGTAACGGTATTTCACGTACACGGCAAAAGTGCCCGTCACCGTGGGGTGCGCGGAAACTCCGGTTGAGACGAGGAAGGAAGAAACGAGCGTGCTGCCATCGTAAGCGTAAAGGCGCTGCTCGCTGAGGTTCACATCGATCCAATGCCCTGAAAGGTCCGAGTAGGTTTGAGGAATCTTTTCCTGCTGCGCGGAATAGGGTCTTGGTGTGTTGGTTGGCCAGGGTGTTTCGGTGGCCGTGGCAGTCTCCGTCGGCAGCGGGGTTTCAGTGGCGGTCGGTGTGGGCGTCTCGGTGGGTGTAGGTGTCAGTGTCGCCGTGGGGGTGGCGGTCAGGGTCGGCGTCAGAGATGGTTTGCCCAACATACCACCGGGGATGGGTGCGGCTGCACTGCGGTTCAGGGCGGTTAAGCCTGGTATGGCAGCCCAGACCACTATCGCGGATGCGGCAAGTGTCAGGAATACGATCAGCGCTGCTGCCCATGAGAACCTGGAGGATTTTTTTGCAGGTTTCGTTGATACCGGGCCGGCAATTAACGATTCCTCAGCCAATTCAGGCTGGGGTTCAGGCCGGAATTCTGAGATGAGCTCCTGCTGGCGGTCTGACTCAGTCTCATGGATGCGCGCCATAATATCGATGGGTTCTGTCGAGTCATCGATAAATGCCGGTTGATTTACGCCTTCAGGTTCAGCGCCATCAAGATCGATCGGTTTCCAATCCGATGTAAGGGCCGGGGATTCTTCTTCAGGTTCAAACGGTGAAACAGCGGGTTCTGATTGAGGCTGTTCAGGCTCTGACATCAGGGATTCCAACGCAGCCCAATCGGGTTCCTGGGGAGTAACCGCTTCTGCGTTTACATCCGGCAGAGGAGGAGGTTCATCACCTGGTTGTTCGGGTTCAGCCGCCAGGGATTGGAGTGCCGACCAATCCGGTTCTTGTGGAGTGACTTTTTCGCTGTCAACAACGGGCAGAGGAGGAGGAACATTTGCATTCTGTTCAGGCTCTGACGCCAGAGATTCC
>DAIEPS010000053.1 GCA_027348305.1 Anaerolineaceae bacterium
TCTTCTGCTGAAGAGTTCCAGGCGCTCAGTCCAAGCAGCCCGACCAGCAACTTTGTCAGCCTGTCGAGCGGTGAAACCCTAAGTTCAACAGATCTGTTCTACCGCGTATTTGGCGGCGGAACGCGTACGACATTTCAAACCTGTATCGCGCAAGGCAATGAAGATTCCTGGGGTAGACTTTTTGTGATTGCCCCGCTTGAATAGCGATTGTTTTTAATGAGGAGGACGTATGTCAACGAACCGTACCAGTTTTACAAGATTTCAAAGAGGGTGGAGAATTTTGGTGATCTTTGTTTCTGCCTTTGCGGTGGGAGCATTGATCTGGTCGGTGCTGGTCACCCCCAGGTACCGGGCATCCGCTAAATTCCTCGTCTATCCCAATAACACATTGACGAGCAGCCGTGATGTGGTCAGCAGCCTGGATACGCTGGATAAGCGCACCATCTCAACCACCTATGCGGATATTTTGGACAGCAACCGCGTTTATCAGGATACGATTAGCCGACTGCAACTGGATGAAGCCGCGCTGAAAGAAATGAAGGTCTACTCGGAAGTGCAGACCGACACCAACATCCTGGTATTGCATGTGGAAGGACCGAATCCTCAGTCGGTCACCCTGCTGGCCAATAACATCGGCCAAAATGGCATCAGCTACATTAAAAGTATTTACCAGGTTTACGACATCGTCTTTTTGGATACTGCGGTTGAACCCACCACTCCCTACCTGCCGCGCCCATTCATTGATACGCTGATCGCTGCGGGGGCAGGCCTCCTCATCGGTATCATCTTCCTGCTGCTGCGTGAGTTGTTACGCACACCACTCGAAGCGTTGCGCGAACGTACCATTACCGACAAACAATCCCTGGCCTTCACCCGCAAATACCTGCTGCGTTCGTTCACCCAGGAACTTATCAAACCAAAAGAAGTGCCTGTGGCATTTGGGGTGATCTACCTGCAGGGGCTTGAAGACCTGATCGATGGGCTGCCCGAACGCATCACAACTATTTTGATGCAGAATGTGGTCGAGCGTCTGCATGAACAACTGCGTGGCAACGACCTGGTAGGCAGATGGAACCGTCTTGAATTCGGTGTACTGCTGCCCTCCACCCCTGAATCTCCGGCCAAGAAAACTTATGAACGCTTGCTCTTGGCGCTTGAAGAACCCATCCAAACGGAATCAGGCGAGAAGATCTTCTTGACCCCCGTAGCCGGTGTGGTCACCCGCCAACCTGAAGACTCAAGTGACCAGATGATCATTCGAGTCGAAGAAGCGGTGAAAGAGGCGCGCTCAGGTGCCAACAAAATGGTCATGGGAAACTGACCGAGGAGGATGACATGAAACGTTCACTCGTTTACAAACTATTTGGCTTCATCCTTCTGGCAGGGTTGGTTTTCAACCTTGTGGCAGTTCACCCTGTACTGGCTCAAACTGCCTCTCAGGCAAACCTTACCCTGACGGATCTGGGCATGACCATTCCGCAAACCTTGACCGGCCCGATCTCAGAGGTTGACCTCACCTTCAACCTACCCGCGGACTGGAAGCCTCAAGGCACCGCCACTCTGGATCTTGACATCATGGCATTCTTCTCAAGCCTGGTGGCTACTGAATCCAACCAGACCCTCTCAGGGCTGGTGGGCGGCGATCTCAGCCTCTATTTGAACGATACCATGGTGGGCATCAACACCCTTCAGACCAGCGGCCAGCAAACGATTCATTACGAATTTGATGCAGCGCTTTTTACCCCTGTGACTCGAGACGGGGTGAATACCTTGCGTATTCGCTGGGATGGCTCCATTTCCTGTTTAATGAACCTGCTCTCCAGTGTGACAGTTTCGCCGACCTCCAAACTGGTTTTTGGGTATGATGCGGGCCAGAAATCCTTGACTCTCAATGATTTTCCGGCGCCCTTTGTGGTCAAGAATTCAGTTCAACCGGTAGCATTAAAAATCGCACTTCCAGACAGCCCAAGTGCCGGGGAACTGCGCGCTGCCATGATATTGGCTGCGGGTGTAGGTCAGATCTCAAATGGTCAGACCATGGCCGAGGTGATCCCACTGGCTGAGTACCGGCCGGCGGCATCCACTTCTGAAAATGTGATCCTGGTGGCAAATAGCGAATCACTGAAGACTCTTTCGCTTTCCACGCTTGGAATCGGTTCTGATTTGCAGGCGAATGCCGGCGAAGGGCTGGTGTACTTCTTCAAACCAGCTGGAGGTTACGGTTTGGTTGTGAGCGGGGATGATTCTGGCATTGTCAAGGCAGCCCAGGCTGTCAGCGCGGACCAGGTGATCGCGGGCGGAGACGCTAATACCATGCTGGTAAGCGGCATCAATCCTGTGACGGCTGCCACCGGTCCTGAAGACATGACCCTGGATGACCTGGGTGTGGGAGAGTTGGTATTTACCAAGCCCAACAGCCTGTCACAATCATTTGATTTCTTCGTGCCTGCCGGAAACCAGGTAAGAGCCGATGCTAGTTTTGACCTGGTGATCAGCCACTCACAACAGTTGGATTACCTGCGTTCAGGTCTTCAAATGCTTGTCAACGGTTACCCCGCAGTAAGCTTGCGTCTCACAGACAATACCTCCAACCAGGCTATGTTCAAATTGATCATGCCTGCCAACCTGGTGCACGCCGGCCGAAATACAGTGGAGTTCGTTGCTGACTTGAATATGCGCGACCTGTGTACTGCTCCAACTGAAAATATGGCCTGGCTGCGCGTCAGTTCAGGTTCACTGCTGCACTTGCCGCTTGAAACCGCGGTGGGCGGTTCACTTGTTTCAAAGACTTTTTCTGATTTCCCAAATGCGTTTCTGACCGGTTCAGGTCTGGATAATGTGTTGATCGAGATCGCTCCGGCAGAATTTGGCAATATTCAAGCTGCGGCAAAATTGGCCGGCCGGCTGGGTGCCGGATTGCCAGATCACACCATCATGCAGCTTAATGCTGCCTTTGTTGCAGCCGTAGATCCAGCGCTGGCGGCCAAAGCCAGTATCATCCTCGTGGGTGCTCCTTCAAGTTTCACCAGCCTGACGGATAAAACTCAATTCCCGTCCTTGGTGTTCGATGCTCAAAACCTGCTCAGTGATCAAAGTGCTCTTGAATTGGTTACAAAGCCCCAGGCAGGAGAGAATGCCGGCTACCTGGCCATCCGCGGATATGACGCCACAACCAGTAAAGTACTGCTGGCAGTTCTGGGCAGCAGCCCCACTGGTTTGACTTACGCGGTGGACGGGTTGATCAGCAATCAGGCGGCAAAGAACAACTTCATGATCGTAACGGGTAAAAATGAAGAGACTGGCTGGCTGGATGCAGGTATCGCCACCGGTGAGATTGCATCGGCTTCGAGCCAACAAACCCCGGTTGCTCCTGGTGTGGATGCCGTCCAGGCGTTCAGGATCAACATGCTCAAGTGGGTCGTCCCCGCCTTGGTGGTGCTGCTGGCCGTGATGCTGCTCTTCCTCTACATTGAGATCAGACTGAGAGTCAACAAAAAGAAATAGAATAAAAACACAATGATATCCTTCACCCTGCAAGTTTCTCCATCTTCTTCGAGAGCGGCAGGGTGAAGATTTGATAACACACAAGTTATGCTTGGTTAGTTTATTAGTGAAAAAAAATTAACTGAAGGAATTTTTATGACTGACTTGATTTCATCCTCCGGGCGTTTTAAATTACAGGATTTCCAACAGAAAAAGGTGTTTTCCAGCTTTCTACCAGGTATCGCCGGACTCAAGGGTATCCCCATGTGGGTGTTTTATGTCAACCGTGGACAGGGTATCGCCGGTTTTGGTGTCGAAAGCAAGGATCACCCCCTGATGGAATACCAGTGCGCCCAAAGGGCTTACCAGGTGGCAGCGCAATTGGGCTTTCGTACTTTTCTGAAAGGTAAACGCGATGGCGACACCTGGAATTACGAACCTTTTGGTTCTGCTGGCGGGGATCAGGTAAAGCGTACCATGACCACCGGGCTAAACGACCTGGAGATCGAGGAAGTTAACGAAGCCCTTGGGCTTCAAGTCAATGTCTTGTATTTTCTACTCCCCAATGAACCTTTTGCTGCACTGGTGCGCAAGGTGACCTTTACCAACATTGGCAAGGGCTCGCTCAAGCTCGAAGTGTTGGATGGTCTGCCAGTGCTCTGTCCATTCGGGATTGATGACCAGACTTTTAAAAATATGGGACGCACCATCGAAGCCTGGGAGGAAGTGGTCAACCACAAAGAGGGGCTGCCATTCTTCCGCATCAAGGCCAGCGCGGATGACAAACTGCATGTCGAAGAGATCAAGGCCGGCAATTTTGCCCTGGCCTTCCAAAACGGGAAACAACTTCCAGCTATGGTCGATCCGCAGGCAGTGTTTGGCCCTGATACCGCGTTTGGCTTTCCGCATAAATTGACCCATGACGGATTATTGTCTGTGCTTTCACAATATCAAGTTACCCAGGGACGCACGCCGTGTGCCATGTTTGGTGTGGAAATTGAACTAGCCGCAGGCAGCTCTGAAACCATCAACAGTTTTTACGGTCATGCTCCTGAGCTGAAGGTCATCCGCTCGCAGGTATCACGCCTGCAAAGATCGGATTTCATGTCTGCCAAGATCGAAGAAGAAGGCCAACTGGCACGCGAGCTGACGGCGCCGATCCACACCGAATCTGCATCAACGGTCTTTGATGACTATTGCAGTCAGACCTGGCTGGATAACGTCATGCGCGGCGGCATGCCGCTGTTGCTTGGCGGCAGACACACTTATCATATCTTCTCCCGCCGGCACGGCGACCTGGAACGCGACTACAACTTCTTTGTCGTGGCGCCCGAACTTTACAGCCAGGGCAACGGCAGCTATCGGGATATTAACCAGAACCGACGCAGCGACGTCTTTTTCTTTCCCAAATCGGGTGAGTTCAACATTCGCCTGTTCATGAGCCTGATCCAAAGCGATGGCTACAACCCGCTGACCATCCAGGGGTCCAACTTCACACTGCCCGCGGAATCTGTCACGGATCTCGTCAAATTGGCGGGCAAACCGGCAGAATTGCAAAAAGTGTTAAGCAGCCATTTCACTCCCGGTCAGGTGATGACCGCGGCTTTGAAAGCGGATCTATCCATCAGCCTAGAGGATTTTCTCGAAAAAGTCTTTGCTGCTGCAGAGCAGCACATCCAGGCTGTGCACGGTGAGGGCTACTGGTCAGATCATTGGAGCTACAACCTCGACCTGGTGGAGTCTTACCTGAGTGTCTACCCTGAGAACCGTGAAAAGCTGTTCTTCGATTCAGAACCACTGGCGTTTTTTGACAATGCCACCTGCATCAATCCGCGCAGCAAGCGCTTTGTGCTGGATAGTGAAGCTCCACGCCAATTCAACGTGGTTTACAAAGATGAAGAAAAAGCCGCCATGCTGGCTGCACGCAAGGAAGACGGCCATTGGAGCAGGACCCGGCACGGCAAGGGTGAGATATTCAAGACTCCCCTGGTTTCAAAATTTGCACTGCTGGCGCTCTTAAAATTCGCAGCGTTGGATCCCTCCGGTTATGGTGTACAGATGGAAGGCGGCAAGCCAGGCTGGTACGACGCCCTAAACGGCATGCCGGCGCTCTTCGGTTCGTCCATGCCAGACAGTTACGAATTGTTACGTTTGATCAATTATTTGATCGATTTGCTGGAAGTAACCGGCCGAGAGGTGTCGCTTCCCGTTGAAGCGGTTGAACTGGTAAAGGCTATCCAACAGACGCTTGCGGGGCATACCACCTCCTACCAGGTGTGGGATGCGCTTTCTACGGCGGTGGAGCATTACCGCGAGATCACCCGCCTCGGATTTGAAGGGGCTTGTGAAGACGTTAATTTGACCGAAACACTGCGAGCCATGCAGGCTTACCTGCGAGACGGGTTGAAACGTTCCGAGTTGGCGGCAGGCACTTTGCCGGCCACCTATTTCACCCATCTCCCGAAAAAATATGAAAAAACTGGGCAGACCGACGCGCTCGGCAGGCCGGTCATCCACGTGACCGAGTTTGATGCCCAGCCGCTGCCAACCTTCCTTGAAGGGCCTGTGCGCCGCCTGCGGACTTTGGATGCAAAAGACGCAAACAACCTGTATCAGAATTTGCGAAAAAGTGCACTCTTTGACAAAAAATTGAACATGTTCCGTTTGAACGCCAGCCTTGAAAGCCAGCCGCACATGATCGGACGTGCGCGCGCCTTCACCCCCGGTTGGCTTGAGAACGAATCCATCTGGATGCACATGGATTTCAAGTTGATGCTCGAACTGCTGCGAAAAGGCTTGTTGGAGGAGTTCTATCAAGAGTTCAAACGTCACGTCCCTGCTTTTATGAACCCTGAGATCTACGGGCGCAGTCCGCTCGAAAACTCTTCTTTCATTGCCTCAAGCGCACATCCCGACCCCAATTTGCACGGCAATGGTTTTGTTGCCCGCTTGAGCGGATCCACCGCCGAGTTCTTGAGCATGTGGGTGATCATGACCGCCGGCCTGAAGCCATTCAGTTTTGAGAACGGCAAGCTGCTGCTCACCTTGCAGCCGCTGCTGCCGGGATGGCTTTTCAAAGAGGAAGGCACTTTTAAATTCAAGTTGCTGGGATCCTGTGAAGTGACCCTGCACAACCCGTCCAGGTCAGACACGTTCAAAACCAAACCGGCACGCATCAATTTGCGTACTGCGGACGGGAAAGAAGTCAGCGTGGAGGGGAATGTGATCCCTCCGCCCTATGCCGGGATGGCGCGTGAAGGTAAAATCGTGGGCATGGACGTGCATTATTAATCGTTTTCGAACTTATCTTTTTATCGCAAGTGAGGCGTTATGAAAGCATCCGATCCGAGGCAGTGGAAGTTTATCGACCGGCAAGGAACCTTCGAACAGGCAGACGCCGAAAGCGGCAGCTATCTGTACCTGCCCCTGGTAAACCAGGCGGGAATGATCTCGAGTGTCACCCCTACTTTCAACGGCGATGCCAAGGCGGATCAGAATTCATTCCTTCTCTTGCCCACCTCGGTGGAAGATCTGCATAACAGCCGCTCAACCCGCAACTTCTGGGTGCTGGTAGATGGTGCACCCTGGTCCGCGACGGGTGGAAGCGCCCAGCAAACCGCGAAACACTTTAGTGCCAATGCAGAAAAAGCCACTCTCAAAGCTGGGCTTCTCTGGCAGTCGGTGACACGCAAGCATGCCTCAGGGTTACAGGCCGAGGTGACCAGTTTTGTGCCCATGAGTGCTGATCGCGTGGAACTGATGCTCGTGGTGTTCACCAACACAGGCAGCAAACCACTTGAAATAGTTCCAACGGCAGCCGTGCCCATTTTCGGCCGCTCCGCGGATAACCTGCGCGATCACCGCCACGTGACCTCCCTGCTGCATCGCACTGCATGCCTCAAAAATGGGGTGGTGGTGCAGCCCACGCTTTCTTTTGATGAACGCGGTCATACCCATAATCAACAACGTTATGCCGTGCTCGGCGCCGAAGGCGACGGCAGCGCCCCCGCTGGTTTCTTCCCCCTGGTGGAAGATTTCATCGGTGAGGCTGGCACCCTGGATTGGCCGCAGGCTGTTGTCAATAACCTGCCTCCTGCGCAGGGTGTGGGCAAAGCCCCCGATGGTTACGAAAGTATCGGTGCTCTGCGCTTTAAGACCCAAACCCTGAAACCTGGTAGTTCCATCTCATACGTGCTGGTACTTGCCATCCTTGCCGAGGGTCAGGATGTGGAAACCTTGATGAGCCAATATGGAACGGCTGCCAAAGTTGAAAAACACCTTACGGAGTCACGCGTCTTTTGGCAGCAGAAATCTGACCTGTTGGTTTTCAACACCGGCGATGCGGAATTCGACGGTTGGTTGAAGTGGGTGGGCATTCAACCCATCCTGCGGCGCTGGATGGGCAACTCATTCCTGCCATACCATGATTACGGGCGCGGCGGACGCGGCTGGCGTGATCTCTGGCAGGACGCACTTGCGCTTCTGCTCACTGAACCTGAAGATGTAGCCGACTTGCTGCACGACAGTTTTGCCGGTGTGCGCCTGGATGGCTCAAATGCCACCATCATCGGCAGCAAACCGGGCGAGTTCAAGGCAGACCGCAACAACATTCCCCGCGTGTGGATGGACCACGGCGCCTGGCCGCTGCTGACCGTTCAGCAGTACATAGACTTGAGCGGCGACCTCGACTTTTTACTGCGCCCTCAAACTTACTTTGCCGATCATCTCAGCCATCGCACCAAAAAAACCAACCCGAGCTGGAAGCCCGGCAGCGACACCCGGTTAAAAACCATGACTGGCAAGGTGGTTCAAGGCAGCCTGCTTGAACACATGCTTGTGCAGCACCTGGCCGTTTTCTACAACGTGGGCGACCACAACTTGATCCGTCTGGAGGGCGCGGACTGGAACGACGCGCTTGATATGGCGGCGGATAAAGGCGAGAGCGTGGCATTTTCCGCGCTTTACGCCGCCAATCTTTCCACGCTAGCCAAACTCAGCCTGGCGCTTCAGGCCAGGGGTGTGACCGAAGTGGAACTGGCAAACGAATTGATCACCCTGCTCAATGCTCCAGTTTCGGAGTATGCATCCATTGAAGCCAAGCATCAACGGCTTGAAGATTATTTCACCACAGTCGAGGGTGAACTTAGCGGCATCAAGGTCAAGGTAAAATGCTCAGACCTGGCCTGGGACCTGCAGGGAAAGTCAGACTGGCTCGCAGGGCACATCCGCGAGCAGGAGTGGGTAAATAGCAAGTCTGGCCACGCCTGGTTCAACGGTTATTATGACAACCTGGGCAACCGCGTGGAGGGAGACCATCCCAACGGTGTGCGCATGACACTCACCGGGCAGGTGTTTACACTGATGAGCGGCATTGCCAACGACGACCAGGTCGACAAGATCGTCGAGGCCGCAGATCATATTCTCTATGATGAGGCCGTCGGCGGATACAAACTAAACAGTTATTTTGGCGAAGGAGTGGATCATCTGGGGCGAGCTTTTGGCTTTGCTTTTGGACACAAAGAGAACGGCGCCATGTTCAGCCACATGGCTGTCATGTTTGGCAACGCGCTTTACAAACGCGGCAAAGTGGAGGAAGGCTGGAAAGTTCTCAATGGTATGTACCATCAAAGCCAGGATTTCAATAAAAGCCACATGTATCCCGGGCTGCCGGAATACTATAACAGCCGCGGGCGAGGCATGTATCCCTTCCTGACCGGGTCCGCTTCATGGTATCTGTTGACCCTGCTGAGTGAAGTATTCGGTGTCAAAGGGCGGCTGGGCGACCTGGTGCTGGCTCCGCGTTTTGCAGCTTCGCAGGCTGATAACGCCAGTGTTGGAATCCGCTTCGCAGGCAAGGCGGTTGAGATGGAATATCATTGTTCACACAATGGAAAATCCGGATCGATCAAGGTAGTGGAAATTAACGGAAAAAAGCGCGAGATCTCAGCAGCGGAAGTATGTTTTGAACGGAAAGAAATTGCGGGTTGGCCTGAAAAAACCAAGATCGCAGTATACATCGAAGACTGAAAGAGGAATCATAGATGGTGGATGAAAACTTGTTGGAGATCAAGGAATTTAACGGCATTGGCTACCTTCCGCTGATCGATTTTGGCACCTGGCGTGTCGCTTTTTTGCGCTACATCGATGAACTTATCCCGCGAAACATCAACCGTGTTGAAAGACACGTCGAAACGGATGAAGTTTTTGTGCTCCTGGCAGGAAAGGCCCTCCTCTATATTGGTACAGGTGATGAGGCGCTTGAGGAGCTGGTTCCGCTGGTGATGGAACCCTGCAAGCTCTACAACGTTCGGCAAAACACCTGGCACTGCTGCGTACTCAGCCACGACGCAACCATATTGCTGGTCGAGAACCGCAACACCGGTCTCGCCAACACGGATTACTGCGCCATGGATGATGACCAGAAACAGGTGCTCATCAGCGCGGCCTTTCGCGAACAGCCTGGCGAGTGGGAATAGGGAAAAAATCCCTTTTTGTTTATTGCGTTCTAAAAAACCATTATTAACGAAAGTCTCGGAATTCTTTAAAAGAATTCCGAGACTTGTACTTTAAAAAAACAAATTTCATGTCAATTGTTACATTTTCAACACTTTTTTCAATCGCGGTAGATCGTAATCCACCACAATTGTACCGTTGATGTCGAAGGTGGGGGTGGTGCGGTTGCCGTTGGCCCATTTTTCAACCTGCTGGGCTGCACCGGGGGTGGTGGTGATATCCACCTCTGTATAGGGGATATTTTGCTCTACCAGCCATTTGCGAGCGCGTTTGCAATCGGGGCACCAGGAAGTGCAGTACATAAC
>DAIEPS010000054.1 GCA_027348305.1 Anaerolineaceae bacterium
TCTCGGGATGGCGCGCTTCAAGCTCACGCAACCTTTTGATCTGCATGTCGTATTCATAATCGCTGATCAAAGGTTGATCAAGCACATGGTAACGATAATTATGAAAATTGATGTCTTTCTGCAGTTTTTTGATCTCGTCAATTTCAGAGTTATCGGTCATATTTACCTTCCTTCTGCTCAAATTATAGCAGTGAAAAACTTATGGCTTTCTTATAAAATTTCAGCGCCAAAAGATTGTATAATCCTGTTTAATCTAATCTCACTCGTTTGACATTATGTGGAGGACTCATGAAAATCGTTGCATTTATCGGGGCTGGATTGCTCATTCTATTTGGTGCATTAATGGCTATTGGAGCAACCGATCCCATCAACGGACAGATTGGCTGGCTTCCCATCGGGTTGGTTCTCATCGGAGTTGGTTTGGTGATCATCTTCTTTGCTGCACGCCGCAAAGCTGTTGCTCCCACCACCAACGTCACGCTTAATGTTGATCTTCCCGGCAACGTTGCCATGGACGAGATCAAATGCAAATCATGCGGCGGTGTTTTGTCTGCAGAAAATATTACCATGGTACAGGGCGCCCCCATGGTGACCTGCCCCTATTGCCACACTGTTTATCAAATGACTGAAGATCCTAAATGGTAATTGCACTCGAATTAATGGGAGGGTTGAAATGAGAGTTTTGAGATACATATGTATCTTCCTGATCCTGATCATGCTGGCAGGAAGTGTTACACCGGTTTACGCACAGGCTTACCGGTTCCAGGTTCCTGACCAGGCTGTGGTGGTTTCGATCAACAACGATGGGTCGATCAACATCGACTACACCATGACCTTTCTCAACGATTCTGGTGCCCACGCCATCGATATCGTGGATATTGGTCTGCCCAATTATGACTACGAACTCAAAAACATCACAGCAGAGGTGGATGGCGTCGCCATCACCAAAATCACCAATTCTGATGTGGTCTCACCCGGTATTTCACTTTATTTAAATGCCAACGAGATCCCTGCAGGCGGCACCGGCAAGGTGCATGCCTACATCACTAACGTGAAGACAGTCATTTACCCGGCGACGCAAACTGAATCTGAAGCCTACGCCAGCTTGAAATTCTCACCCAACTGGTATGACAGCCAGTATTGCTATGGCAACACCAATTACCAGTTCACCTTCCTGCTGCCTCCCGGCATCAAGGATGGCGAATCCAGATACTATATCCCTGAGAGCTGGCCGTCCTCGGACGCACCTGAATCCAAGATCACGGCAGAAGACCGCATCTTTTACACATGGGTATCCACCCAGGCGGATACCTACACTCAATACACATTTGGAACCAGCTTCCCTGCCCGCTATTTAGCTGCTGGTGCAGTAGTTGAGAAACCCTATGTACCTCCTTCTTCATCTGGAGGAAACACTACCACCTTCAACCTCGACAGCGTTTGTCCATTCATCTTCTGCCTTGGGTTCGCCGGTTTCTTTGCCTTGATCATTTATTCCGCCACCATCGGCGCCAAAAAACGCAAGATGGCCTACCTGCCTCCAAAAATTTCCATGGAAGGCCACGGCGTGAAACGCGGACTGACCGCGGTTGAAGCAGCCGTGTTGATGGAACAACCCATGGACAAGATCTTCACCATGATCCTCTTCGCGCTATTGAAGAAAAATGCGGCTGAAGTGGTCACCAAAGATCCCTTGGATCTTAAAGCAGCTGTTCCCGTCCCTGCTGATCTCTACGGCTACGAGACGGATTTCCTGACCGCATTTGCAGAAAAAGACACAGCACCGCGCAAGAAACTGTTGCAAACCATGATGGTCAATCTGATCAAGAGCGTTGGCGAGAAAATGAAAGGTTTCAGCCGCAAGGAAACCATTGCTTTCTACGAAGACATCATGCGCCGCGCCTGGACGCAGGTTGAAACAGCCGGCACCCCTGAGGTCAAAGCCCAGGTCTACGAAGAGAACATGGATTGGACCATGCTGGACAAGAAATATGAAGACCGCACCAACAACGTCTTCAGCGGACCGATGATCATTCCCACACCGTCGTGGTGGTGGCGCTATGACCCAACCTTCGCGCGTCCTGCTTACTCTACACCTGTTTCCACTGTCAGCGGCATGACACCTCCACCGCTTTCCACCTCTGGCGGACACACTGTTTCGATGCCCACCATGCCAGGATCCGCTTTTGCAGCCTCCGTGGTTGGCAGCGTTTCAAACTTCTCATCCAAGGTGATGGGCGGATTGACCGGTTTCACCAACGGCGTCACCAGTGTGACCAATCCACCCCCACCGCCCTCCACTTACCGCAGCTCCGGCGGCGGTTCGAGCGGCGGACACTCCTGTGCCTGTGCTTGTGCCTGTGCCGGCTGCGCCTGTGCCTGTGCCGGCGGCGGACGTTAGTTTGCTGACCAGATGAACCTGTTTAGCCGCTTCTCTTTAGCCAAACCCCAAACACCAGCAGTTGAACTGCCTGCTGCTGGTGTCTACCATTTTCTTCGTCAGTCTGGCGAAGAAAAATCCCGGCTGCACCTTCGCCTGGATAATGACGGCTCCGGTTTGCTGATCATCAACGCCAACCGCGTCTTTCAACTCAACCCGTCCGCTGCGGCGATGATGTTCTTTGCCTTGAACGAGACACCCGCCAAACAGGCTGTAATCAAACTTCACCAACGTTTTAACGCACCCAAAGCCACCATGCTGACGGATTACGCGTCCATTCAAGATCAGCTCACCGCGTTGATCTCGAATGAATCCTGCCCGATCTGTGAATTGGACCTTGAAACCACAGCTCCCTTTTCTTCAAGGCCGTCCGCACCCTACCGCATGGATCTGGCGATCACGTACCGCTGCAATAATGCCTGCGCGCACTGCTACAACGGACGTCCACGTAACTACCCCGAACTTACGACCCAGGAATGGTTCAAGGTCCTGGATGACCTGTGGAAGATCGGTATTCCGCACATCGTGTTCACCGGCGGCGAGCCCACCCTGCGTGATGACCTGCCCGAGTTGATCCGCCACGCCGAAGCCAACGGCCAGATCACGGGCATCAATACCAACGGACGTAAGCTGCAAGATAAAGATTACCTGCAAAAACTGGTAGATGCCGGTCTGGATCATGTGCAGATCACTTTTGAATCCCACATCCCAGAGATCCATGATCAAATGGTGTGTCATGTCGGCGCCTGGCAGGAAACGGTTGAAGGTTTGAAGAACGCGGTTGCGTCAAGCCTGTATGTGATGACAAATACCACCATGTTGACTCTCAATAAGGCCGCCATCCCGGATACTCTTGAATTACTCGGCGCGCTGGGGTTGAAAACCATTGGACTGAACGCGTTGATCTACTCAGGTCATGGTGCGACAGTGGGAACCGGTCTGTCTGAAACTGAACTGCAGCCCATCCTCGAGACCGCGCAGGTGATCACCAATAAGTACCATCAGCGCTTGATCTGGTACACACCGACGCAGTACTGCAATTTTGACCCGGTGCAGATGGGTCTGGGCGTCAAAGGCTGCACTGCGGCATTGTATAACATGTGCGTTGAACCCAACGGCGATGTCATCCCCTGCCAATCGTATTATCAATCGCTTGGGAATATGCTCAATGAACCCTGGGATAAGATTTGGAACCACGACCTGGCAGTCTCATTACGTGAACGCCACCAACTGCCGGGAAAATGCAATGATTGCTCTTTATTAAGTGAGTGCGGCGGCGGATGTCCGCTGGCTGCAAAGGTGAATTAAAACTTGTTCTTCCCGGAGGGAAAAATGAAAGCCAGGATCAATACCTTTATCAATAACATTCTTTTTACACCAAAACCCATTCCGGCCGGCAACTATCAGGCCATGTTAAAACTGGATACGGGGCCTAGTTATCGTCTGCACCTGCGCATTGACGAATCCGGCACTGGTATTTTGATCTTGAACGCCAGCACCATCCTGCATCTGAACGCCACTGCCGTGGAATATGCTTATCACTTGATCAAAGAATCACCCCTTGAAACCATTTCTTCCGAGATGTTGAAACGCTACCGCGTTTCTGAAGATGAAGCTATCAAGGACTTTCATGAATTCAAGGAACGCCTAGAGACACTGGTCGCCACACCTGATCTAGACCCTGAGACCTTCCTGGATATGGAACGTGTGGATCCGCATGATCAAAACCTGACCGCACCCATGCGTCTGGATTGCGCCCTCACCTACCAGATCGTGGAAGGCTCCAACAGCGTTTATGCGCCTAATGACAGGGTTAAACGATTGCTGGATACTGAAGAGTGGAAACAAATTCTCAAGAACGCCTGGGACGCAGGCATCCCCCACGTGGTTTTCACAGGCGGCGAACCTACGCTGCGGCCTGATATCCCGGAATTGGTTCAATTCACCCAGGAACTCGGCCAGGTGAGCGGACTGATCACCGACGGCAGCAGATTGACTGAAAAAGATTACCTGCACCAACTGCTCAATGCCGGTCTCGACCACCTGATGATCGTGCTCAACCCGGCCAGTGAACAGGCCTGGGAAGCCGTCAGAGACGCAATCGTTGAAGATATCTTCCTCACCGTACATCTCACTTTAACCCAACGCAACCAGGCAGATTTCGAGAAGACGCTCGAAAAACTTGCAAAAATGCAGGTGAAATCACTTTCTCTCAGTGCAGATTCACAAGAATTATGGAAGGCGCTACCTCAATACACACAAAAATCGGTTGAAGCCGGTTTCTCGCTGGTCTGGGACCTGCCGGTACCTTATTCTTCCTTCAATCCCATTGCCCTCGAACTTGAATTGGGCGACACTCGTTCTGACGGCGCCGGTACAAGCTGGCTATATGTGGAACCCGACGGCGACGTTCTGGCCGGCCAGGGCAAGGAAGCAGTTTTAGGCAACTTCCTCACCGACCCGTGGAGCCGGATCTGGTCAGAGGCCAAAATCTCACGCCATGGATAACCTGGAATGGCATGCGCGTTTCACCGTCCAGGCGGGGTGGACACAAGAGCTGCGCCATTATCTCTACAACCAGGTTGGACTCAATGAAAAGTCCCGCGTCCTTGAAGTTGGATGCGGGACAGGTGTTATCACCTCGGAGTTGAAACAGTACACAAAAACACTTGTCTCAGGCATCGACATCGAATTTGACAGGCTTGCAGTGGCTAAAAAGCTTGATCCCGCCACCCATTATGATTGCGCGGACGTATATCATTTGCCCTTTTTCAAGGACACTTTTGATTTCGTGACGGCGCATTACCTTTTCCTCTGGCTTAAAGAACCCGCCCAGGCGATGGCCGAGGTTTTACGTGTGCTAAAGCCCGGCGGCGGCCTGATCGCGCTCGCCGAACCTGATTACCTGGCCAGGATCGATAGTCCGCAGCAATTATGGACGTTGGGCGAAATGCAGACCAAAGCCCTCATCCAACAGGGTGCCAATCCCATGGCCGGACGCCTGCTGCCCACCCATTTTTCTCAAGCCGGTTTTAGTGATATTCAATACGGAATTTCAGGCTATCAGGTAAAATCTGATGAGATCCCTGATTGGTTCGACTCAGAGTGGAAAACGCTGGAAAACGATCTTGCGCATCAAGCTTCACCACAAAAATTGGAAGTATTGCGAAAAATCGATCTGGGCGCCTACCAAAATGGATCAAGGGTCAGATGGGTGCCGACTTTTTACGCCTACGGAAAGAAAAATTACTAATTCATTACAATTTAAGCCAAAAGTCACTTATGTGAATTGACAAATTGTAATAAACTGTTAGCCGTAGGTCAGAGGACACATTACAGCCAGCATTGCTAATGTTTTCTGACCTCTTTTTATACCTTAAATCGGGAGGGTTGCATGAAAGGTGTTCACAAGAAATCAGGTCGTACCTTATTTGCATTGGGACTGGGGAACCTGGTTGATTCAGGCGAGAGCCAATCCATGGGTGTTCTGACACCGGTTATTGTTCAAGTCTTTGGTGTCAATCTGGCCTTGATCGGACTCATGGAAACCCTGCGCAGTATCACCCAGACCGTAAGTGCGCCCTTTTGGGGCTACGCCTCGGATAAATGGTCCCGCAAGAAGGTATTGTTCTTTGGCACCGGCATCTGGGGCATCTGGACGCTCCTGGTGGGGTTGATGCCAACTTTTACCGGCCTGATGATCATCCGCATTATTTCTGGCCTTGGCCTGGGATGTTTAATGCCGGCGACCTTTTCACTATTGGGAGATCACTTTTCACAAGACAAACGCGGACGTGCATTGGGCATGATCAGTTTGATCGGCCTGCTGGGAACCGTGATCGGCGTGATCGCCCTCGGTTTTGCCGCCACCCCCGATCTGTGGAAATGGGGATTCATCGGCCTGGGCCTGTCAAGCATCGTCACCGGCTTTGTGATCCTGGTGTTTGTTGAAGAACCCACCCGCGGTTCATCCGAGCCTGAGCTGCAGGGGGTCATCACCAAAGCAGACGAAGGCCGCTACAAGATCAATGTCAAAGATATGATCGCCACCTTGAAGATCCCCACCATCTGGGCAGCCATCATTCAAGGCGTCACAGGGTCCATGCCGTGGGTGGTGATGGGGGTGTTCCTGATCAACTGGATGGTGAATGAACTTCATTTCTCCAACCAGATCTCATTGTCGAATCCACAGGGCAGCGCGCCTATCGTTTTTGCTTTCGTGGTCATCGGCGCCGCCATTAGCAACTTTGTCGGTGGCGTCATCGGCGACATAGCCGAAAAGAAGAACGCCAAATACGGCCGCACCATTATCGGACAGTTCTCTGTCTTCATCGGCGTTCCGCTGATGTTCGTGCTGATCAAATACGGCGCACAGATGAGCTTCGGCCTCTTTTTGGGCTGGGCATTCGTCACCGCTTTATTGGTAGGCTGGCCCGGCACTGGAGCCAAACAGCCCATGATGCAGGCCGTGGTGTCCCCTGAGAGGCGCTCCAGCGCCTATTCGATGGTCAACCTGATCGAAGGCGGCTTGTCGGCCTTCTCAAGCATGATCGCGGGCGCCCTGGCCGTTAAGATCGGGCTGACCAATGCCCTGTTGTGGACTATCCCCTTCCCGTGGATCATCTGCGGCATCGGCTTTACCCTCTTCTATTTTACTTATCCAAAAGACGCCGCCAAGATCCGCGCACAGATGGCCGACCGCCGTGACGAACTGATCAAGGCGCACGAGGCTTAGCTTAAATTAATCAGCCGATTTTCGCTTAAAGCATTGTCAAATCAAGCGAAGACGGCTATAATTCTGCACGTTGTTCGGGGCGTGGCGCAGCCCGGCTAGCGCGCCTGCATGGGGTGCAGGAGGTCGGAGGTTCAAATCCTCTCGCCCCGACTGACATGAAAAATTCGAAGGAAGTACTTCCTTCGAATTTTTATTTAACATGATAGTGAGGTTGGACTCGTTTTACTCGCAAATCCTCTCACCCCGACTGACACAAGAAACGATGGAGAAATCCATCGTTTTTGTTTTATGAGGTTGGACTCGCGTTGTTCGCAAATCCTCTCGCCCCGACTACAGTACCAAAAAGACAGACACGGGCGTCTGTCTTTTTTCTTGCCATTTTACAGAATTAAGGGGAGGTTGGTCTCACTTTGTTCGCAAATCCTCTCGCCCCGACTATAAATCAAACAAGCATCCTATTTTATGTTAAGAGAATGGTTTATAGTAAACAAAGGGGAAACATGTCTGTATAATAAAAATACACAACGCTCTCATTGCAGTAAATACCGGTTGATTGGAATGGAGGTGTTGTATGCATAAATATCTTCTTTATGGTTCCTACACCGCAGAAGGTTTCAAAGGTCTTCTGGCAGAGGGCGGCCCAAAACGGGTTGAAGCGGTTAGGATCGCTGTCGAAAGTGTTGGCGGTACACTTGAATCTTTTTATTTCTCCCTGGGTGAGAATGATTTCTATGTGATCGTCGATTTGCCAGACAATGTATCCGCAACTGCTTTTTCAATGGCCGGCAACGCCAGCACCTATTTCACCATCAAGACTGTCTCGCTGTTAACCCCCGAAGAATTGGACAAGTCCTTAAGTCTCAAAGTAAATTACCGTTACCCCGGAACTTAAGTCGAATTAAACGTTGATCTTGCTGGTTAGCGGGTCAAACTCACTGTTATGCGACTTACAGGGATGAAAAGTCTATTGCTCAATCAATAAATGGTCGAGGTGAAAAACCCTCGACCATCGAAACTAAGTTAACTTTTTTATAAACCAACCAATGATCAAAAAAAAATAAATTGATTCATTCTTCTAGCCAGGTGAAATCACTTCCAACGATTTACCCGTGGTATCCATTTTTAAAGTGGAAATTACAACAATTGCCAGAAAAGGAGCAATCGCCAGCAGGTCAAAAACGAGGGTAAGGCTGCCGCCCTGCTGCATGATCAAGGCGACAACGATGGGGGCAGGCACTCCTCCCAATCGTCCAACGCCGGCCGCCCAGCCCGTGGCTGCACCGCGCATGCGGGTTGGATACAATTCTGAAGACACTGAGTAAGCCATTCCCCAGGTCATGCCGTTAAAGATCATCAATAGGAAGCCGGTTGTCAGGATCCAAATATCATTTTGAGAAACTCCCAGAAGCAAAGTGGCCAAAGTCAGCAGAACCAGCGACACGATCAAGAGCTTGGCGCGTCTCGTACGATCAACCAGAAATGCGACGATAAGCGTTCCGGGAATTTGTCCGAGACTGATCAACATGGTCAATAGAAAAGACCGTCCTTCGGTGATATGCGTTGATGCCAACAAGGTGGGCATCCAAACGAGCACCCCTTGATACAGAAAGTTCAATGCGATCCACATGAACCAAAGCGAGCCAGTGATGCGTGCAAAAGAGACGGACCATATGCCCCCTGAAGATTTATTTGGTTCCACAATTGTTGATGTCGAAAGGTCTACCGGAGTCTGATCTTCTGTATGGACAAGATCAATTTTCTCAAATTGCTTCTGTGCTTCTTCAAGCCGTCCTTTTGCGATCAAGTAGCGCATGGATTCTGGCAGCATGACCCGCACCAGTACGCTGAGAATAAAGGCTGTACAACCCAGAAGCATGGCCAAACGCCATCCATAAACCAGAACCACCTTGTATCCAACCAGTGCAGCGAGTGTTCCGCCCAGCCCCCAGCAACCGTTGATCAGCACTGAAAGCGTACCACGAACTTTTGCAGGAGAAAACTCAGTGATCATGGTCGACACAATGGGAATAACTGCCCCAAGTCCCATCCCGGTGAGCAGCCTCAAGATCAATAAAGAGGAAAAATCCCACGCCGCAGACGAAACCAGGAAAAAAATCCCAGAAATAAATAGCGCCCAGACAAGGGTTCGTCGTCTGCCTATGCGATCCGCCAGGGTTCCGCCGATGATCGATCCTATGAACATACCCAATAAACCAGACCCTGCAATCACACCAAGAAGACTACTGGAGACCTGCCATTCCTGACGCAACGAAGGAAGAAGGAAACCGATAATGGTGACACCATAAGCCACCAACGCCCAACAAGCACCAGACAATAAAACAAGTGCCAAGTGGAACTTCCCCAACCTGGCATGGTCAAATTGATATAGGATGTCTTTTTCATTCATAGCCGAGAATTATAATAGGCGAAGCTTGTTACTATGACCAACCAGTGACTTAGAATTTAAAAAAAAGGATTAATATCCTATATATTTAGTATGTTGTGTTTTTTTGTATGTTTGACCACTTAACTTACCTTTTTACCAGTATCTCCCCCCTGTCTTTTGCTCAAACGAGGGCCTGATATTGTGAAAATTATGCAGTGTAATAAACAACAAAATCACGAGGCAATATAATTTCTCGTGACTTTGGATTGATGATCATCTTTTTGCTTCGGTCAATTAGTATGGGTTTTTATTTCGATCGCGTCAATATGATCACGGGGATGACACGTGTGGTCTTCTTTTCGTAATCCGCGAAACTAGGCATGTGTTCAACCATTCTGGCATATAAGCGGGTGCGCTCCGGTTCAGGAGCGATTTCTGCATTCGCCTGGAACATTTCTGCGCCAAATTCAATTGTTACTGTTGGGTGGGCAACGATGTTGTAGTACCAATCCGGATTGTCAGGAGCCCCACCTTTGGAGGCAATGATCACATAATGTTCACCGTCTCTTATGCAGGCTACCGGATTGATGCGTTCCTGCCGACTCTTTGCGCCTTTTGTATGCAGAAGGAGCAACGTCCTGCCAGCAAACGGACCGCCGACCTTGCCACCATTTGATCGAAACTCCTCAATGATTTTCTTATTTCGCTCGTT
>DAIEPS010000055.1 GCA_027348305.1 Anaerolineaceae bacterium
AATTTGAAAATGGAAATTGGCCGCCGCATCAATTTGCCTCAGGCTGCATAAGGTTTCCCGATGAGCTGACAAGCACCCTCCTTCACAGGCAGGGTGCTTTTTAGTTAATCTCATTTTTACCTTGAGCGGAAATGTTACAATATGTAATGATTTCCAATCCTGAGCAACGAGGTGCCTTCGAATGAAAAAACTTGTCACTGGCGCTACTGGTTTTATCGGTTCAGCAATTGCAAGGGAACTTCTGAAGGATGGAGAAGAGATCAAGGTATTGGTTAGAAAAACCAGTGATACCCGCAATATTGATAAACTGGATGTCGAAAAAGTCTTCGGTGATATTCGGGACTCTGACTCGATGAAAAAAGCATTGGTCGGCTGCGATACGCTTTATTTTACGGCAGCTTATTTCGCCCACTGGGCGCCCGATCCCAACCTCCTTTATGATGTAAATGTCGGAGGTACCAAAGCCACTCTTCAAGCTGCAATGGCGAGGGGTCTTGAAAAAGTAGTTTACACAAGTACCAATAATGCGATCGCTGCAAGCGGACCCAACCCTGCCAATGAAGAAAAAGCCTTCAATTATTGGCAGACGCGTGATCATTATTCCATGTCAAAATATATCGCCGAGAATGAGGCGAGGATTTTTGTCACCCGCGGATTGCCCCTCGTTATAGTCAATCCGACCCTGGTCATTGGCATAAACGATATCAAACCCACACCTTCAGGGCAAATGATCATTGATGTCGCATCACAAAAACTGCCAGGTTATATTGATGGCGGCGTGAACCTCATTGACGTTGAAGATGTTGCCCGTGGCCACATTTTGGCTGCCAAGAAAGGCAAAGTGGGTGAAAGATACCTTTTTGGAAACCGCAACATCACTGTTCATGATTACTTGCATCTTATTGCTGAAATTTCAGGCGTTAAGCCGCCATCTTTAAAACTACCCTATCCCATTGCTCTCACTCTGGGCCATCTCTTCGAATTAGGAGCCTCCATCAATAAAAAACCACCCATGGTTACCGCCAGCGAGGTCCGCATTGGAAGAATGACAGAATGGTATGACTGTTCCAAAGCGGTGAATGAACTTGGGTTACCACAAACTCCCATTGAACAAACCATACACAAAGCGCTTGATTGGTTTAAGCAAAATGGTTATCTTCACTAATTGTTTGATCCTTGATGAAAATGAAGTCACTCGCTAACCAATCTGAAACAAATACCAATATTCACGAGGTCATGCTAAAACTAAAACATGAAGGGACGGCGTTTGCAGGTAAATCCAAAAATCAGCCGGTCCTTATTTATCGGCATAAACGCTGGCATTTCATCCTGCTTGGATTCCTTGTGGATCAGCAATTTCACTCCAAACGTGGGATTTCGAGCATCAATTTCATGTCTTCAGCCCGTGCGCGTAAATATATAACCGAAGAGTTGGTTTTTTGTAAAATAATCCATCCCGACGAAGTCCTTCCCCATTTCGTGGATGAACTTGCCGCCAAAGTTCTACCAACCGCCGCGGATTATCGTCCGCTCCTGCAAGCTAAATTAGTCCAACTTGTCGGCGGATTCACCACCGATACACTCACTCTTGCCAGTATTGATCAAAACACAACCGATGATCTCGTAACGCATCTGGATGAAATCATGAAAACCAGTCGCATGGGACCCTTTTTACACTTTGATCAATACTACACGGTCTTCCCCAACGGTTAGCTGATCATTGATTTTTCATTAACAAATATGGTAATATTTATCCAATATTTGTATTTTAAGAAAAGAGAAAAATGACAAAAATAACTCCCATGCTGTGGTTTGATGACCAGGCTGAAGAAGCCGCAAAGCTTTATACTTCCCTCTTCAAAAACTCGAAGATCAATTTAGTTGCACGTTACCCCGAGAATTCCCCCGGCAAGGCTGGCACCGTCATGACAGTCAGTTTTGAACTCGATGGGCAGGAGTTCACCGCACTTAACGGCGGACCACTTTTCAAATTTACTGAGGCTATTTCTTTCGTAGCCCACTGTGAAGATCAGGCCGAGGTGGATAAGTTATGGTACGGCCTCATCGCCAACGGCGGAGAAGAATCGCAGTGCGGCTGGTTGAAAGATAAATTCGGCGTCTCGTGGCAGATCGTGCCCAATGTACTTATGGAACTCATGAGCGACCCGAATAAAGATAAGTCAGATCGCGTTTACCAGGCCATGTTAAAAATGAAAAAACTCGATATTGAGGGGTTGAAAAAGGCTTACGCCGGGGTATAAATATCGGTGAGGAGACCTCACCGATGGATGCTTCCATACTCAAACTCAAAGGCGCCAACATGGATATCGATCTGGCAACCCCTGCCGCGGATATTGCCTGGCAGCAAGATACGTGTCCGTGGAATCAGGCTGAATCAACCGACTCTCACCGCTGCGCGGTTAAGAACGTCTCCATCTGTCCTCATTTTCGTGGCGTGGAATACCTGGATACGCTGCTTTGCAGCT
This sequence comes from Anaerolineaceae bacterium, assembly GCA_027348305.1. Lineage (GTDB taxonomy): Bacteria > Chloroflexota > Anaerolineae > Anaerolineales > Anaerolineaceae > UBA6107. The sequence continues at coordinate 2,487 of DAIEPS010000055.1, forward strand.
ACCCTTTGACAAACAAAACAACCAATGGCAATACGTAATTAGATCTTCCCAGTAGCAAGTTACTGACGTTATGTGTTCTATTTGAATTGAGCATTAAATCAACTTATAAAATACGGCCTCACCCCTTCCCCTCTCCATCCGCGGGATGGAGAGGGGCGATCATTCGTACTCGATGTGCTAAAAGATATTGGGGTGAGGCAATTTGGAAAACTTTTTCCGCAATTAAATACTATACAAAGCCTTTTTGATCATTCTTCAACCGCAATCGCTGGAACCGCAGCCGGTTTGTTTTTGTCCTTATTCGGCAGAATGACGATGGCCATTACTGCTGCGAAAACCATGGCGATGCTGGCCATCAAGAAAGCTTCCCGCATGCCGTTCACAAATGCCTGGCGCGAAGTCTTCACCACCAGGTCGGCAAGTTCGGGGGCTAGACCATTCGCTGCCACCAAGGCGCTTTGCACACTTCCTCGGATGGTCTCCATCACGCCGCTGGCAAGGCCGGTTTGATTTGCCAGAACTTCCACGTTGGAGCGGTATATGCCGTTCATCAACGCACCCAAGATCGCCACTCCCAGTGCTCCCCCAAGCTGGCGGGTGGTATCGTTCATGGCCGAGCCGATGCCCGCGCGGTTGGGGGGCAGCGAATTCATGATCGCCGACGTCGCCGGGCTCATGGTAAAACCAATGCCGCAGCCGTTCAGGAACAAGACCAGCAGCACGATACCGTAACTGATATGCAGCCCTGCCGTCTGGGAAAACACGAAGGCCGATAACCCTGACAGGATCAACCCGATGCTCATGGTCAGCTTGGTACCTAATCGCCGATTGACGCGCACCGACAGCATGGTGGATGTAAACACGAAGGGCGTCATAGGCAGCATGCACAGCGCAGCTTTGATGGGTGTGAATCCCTCAATGGATTGAAAATACTGGCTGTAAAGGTACATGCACCCCATCATGGCAAAGGCGCTGATGGTGAGCGACACATTCGCTCCGGTGAAATTCTTGTTCTTAAAGAACTCCAACGGCAGCATGGGGTTCGGGGAATGTTTTTCCCACAAAATGAAGCTGGTGATAAAGACCACTGCTATGCCAAAGGCTATCCACACCATCGGCGCGGACCAACCCTTCTCGCCGACCAGGATCATGGCGTAAACCAGCGACACCACACCCACAAACGAGAAGGTCACACCCGGAAAATCTGGTTTGGGCGTGCGTGCGTCTTTTGATTCAGGAACATACAGGATGCAGCCGAGGATGCCGATCACCACGACCGGCAGGTTCAGGTAAAATACCGCGGACCAATGAAAGGACGAGATCAACAATCCGCCGATGATCGGACCAATCCCCGCCCCGATGGAAAAGATGCTTGACCAGATGGCAATGGCCTTGGCCCGCTGCTTGCCATCACGATAAACATCGATCAAGATCGAAAGCGTGGACGGCATGATCATTGCGCCGGCCAACCCCAGCAGTGCGCGGAAGGCGATCAGCATAAGGGTGGAGACAGACAACGCCGCACCTAACGACCCAACCCCAAACAAAGCCAAACCGATCATTAAGAGACGTTTTCGCCCGTAGCGGTCACCCAGCGCCCCGGTGGTGATCAGCAGGGAGGCAAAAATCAGGGTGTAGGCATCCATCACCCACTGCAGTTCAGCGGTCGTGGCTTTGAAATCCGCCGCGATGGAGGGCAGCGCCAGGTTGAGCACGGTGGCGTCGATCGAGATGATAAAAAGGGAGATGCACATGACCGCCAGTACAAGCCAGTAGCTTTGATTCTTTGATGGGGATTCCATGGTTCATTGCTCCAAAATGTCTAGTTAATCGCGTGTCAGGTTCTGGTGGACGCGTTCGAGGTATTGATTCAACCGTTCTTGTTCTTCAGGGGTGAAACCTGCAAACGCGGCTTCATCCATTTTTTGAGTCTGTTCGACCGCCTGGGATAACTTGATCCTGCCAGCTTCGGTGAGAAATATCCGTGTACAGCGGCAGTCGGCAGCATCCGTTCGCCGTTCGATCAACCCTGCGTGCTCCATGCGTGTCAACAGGTTGGTCAGTGTGGCGGGGGTCAGCTCCAGCTTCTCGGCCAGTTCTGATTGGGTTCTGCCTTCGTGATCACCCAGTTTAAACAACACCTGGGGTTGGCCGCGGAACAACCCGATCTCACCAAACTTGCGCGAAGCCTGGTTATGATGCGCGCGGCTGACCAGAAACAATCGATATCCTATTTTGCTTTTATCAGACATAGTCACCTAAAAATAATTAGCTTGCTAATTATATGGAGACCGAAGTAATTGTCAAGATTTCGTGTTTATTTGCTACAATTCAGTTATTCAAACGTAAATAACGGTGGGAAACCAACACTCCACAGAAAGTGAAACCAAATGGAACCTCCATTATTAAGAATAGATATGGGCTTTGTAAACGCCTACCTGCTGCAAGCTGAGGACGGATTCATTCTGATAGATACAGGCATCGGCGAGGTGTGGACCAAATTGGAAAGCGAATTGTTATTACGCGACGCCCTGCCTGAACGGCTCAAACTGGTGATCCTCACCCACGGTGACATGGATCACGCCGGCAACTGCAAAAAACTGCAGCAAAAATACGGTGTCAGTATCGCCGTGCACCAGGGAGATCTCGAAATGGTCTCCACTGGCAGATCAAAGCCCAGGAGCGCCAACACCTTTGCAGGTAAGTTGATGACCTGGATGGCCGCCAGGATGAAAGACACCACCGGCTGCTTCGAGCCCAATTTCTACCTCGAAGATGGGCAAAGCCTGCAGGAGTTTGGGCTGGATGCGTCGGTGATCCACACCCCCGGACACACTCCGGGGTCCATTGCCATCCTCACCGCAGCAGGCGATCTGATCGTCGGTGATACCCTCTCGAACCGTAGAACCCCCAAAACCGCAGATCTTTTTGAGAACGAACAGGAACTCAATGCAAGTTTGACCAAACTGCGCGGTTTGCAAGCCAACAGGGTCTATCCTGGTCACGGCAAGCCTTTCCCATTTGAAGAATTGCTGGCTATTACCAGTGACTTGTAGATGAAGATGGGGAAGAATATGGAATACATGATGGAACTGCGTAAACTTGTCGGACAGCGGCCGTTGATCATGGTGGGCGCAACCATGCTATTGATCAACCGACAAAACGAATTGCTGATGATCAAGCGGACAGATAATCTCTTTTGGGGAGTTCCCGGTGGTTCAATTGAATTAGGTGAAACGCTCGAAGAATGTGTCAGGCGTGAAACACTTGAAGAAGTCGGCATCCATGTTGACCAAATGGAATTATTTGGTATCTATTCCGGCGAAGAGTTGCATTATATCTATCCAAACGGGGATGAAGTCTTTATGATTTCTGCCGTTTATCTTTCAAGAATTGACAACGAACCCATTATTCTCGATTTGAATGAACATAGCGCTTATCAGTTTTTCAAACTCAACGAAATACCTGAAGACGTCAGCCCTCCTATAAAACCCTTCCTTCGCGATTTAATCACAAATTTCAAGGACCCTGTTCATGCCTGAAATTGCTCTGCAAACCCGCCATCTGGTCAAAAAGTACGGAAAACTCACCGCCGTCTCGGACCTCAATCTCGAAGTCTACGAGGGGGAGGTATTCGGTTTTCTCGGCCCAAATGGCGCAGGCAAGACCACTTCCATTAATATGCTCTGCGGACTACTCAAACCCAACAGCGGAGAAGTTCTCATCCGCGGCACGGCGCTCGATCACCGCTCTGATATGCAGCAGCGGGTCGGCGTCTGTCCGCAGTCCATTATCTTGTGGAGTTCACTGACCTGCATTGAACAGCTCATTTTCATCGGTGAGATGTATGACATCCCTGCCAAAGTTGCCCGTTCGCGCGGAGAGCATCTGCTTGAAACCATGCAGTTGACCGAAAAACGCGACCAATTGGCCAAGACGCTCTCTGGCGGCATGCAGCGTCGTCTCAACCTGATCATGGCGCTGGTACACGACCCCGAGATCCTCGTGCTGGACGAACCCGAAGCCGGCCTTGATCCGCAAAGCAGGGTGCTGGTCAGAGATTACATCAAATCCCTGGCGCGCAAAAAAACCATCATCCTCACCACGCATAATATGGATGAAGCCGACCGTGTGGCGGATCGCGTGGCCATCATCGACCATGGTCAACTGCTGGCGCTCGGCACGCCTGACGAACTCAAGGCTCAGGTCGGACAGGGCGATGTGCTTGAATTCACCATGATCCAACCAACCATGGCAGACCGTTATATTTCGCTTCTTTCACCCATCTGCACCGATATTGCCATCAATGTGGACGATATCGTCTTGCGTGGCCGCGGGATCGTTGAACTGCTTCCGCGCATCCTCGAAACCTTGCAGCAAAACAGTCTTCACCCTGGAGACTTGCGCCTGAGACAAAATTCTCTCGAAGATGTGTTCATCACCCTCACCGGAAGGAGGCTGCGCGAATGAGACTGATCCATGTTTTTCTCAAAAGCATACGCGAACAACTCCGCAGTTATTGGCTTCTGATCCTTTCGATCAGTATCGCCCCGGTATTTGTCTTGCTTTACTGGATGATCACCGGAGGAGGTTCCACCACCTATCGCGTCTTGATCATCAACCATGACACCCCGGCTGCGGCCTCTGTCAGCGCCGCAGCGATCGAGAAAATTCAGCAGCTCAGTTACGCCAATGGGCAGCCGATCCTTAAAGTGACCCTGACCGAAGATCAAACCGCCGCGGAGGACAAATTGCGAGACCGCGAGGCCCTGGCGTTGATCATCTTCCCGGAAAATTTTTCATCCACACTTCTATCTGTGAAAGCTGGTCAGAAGGTGGACCCCGCCAAGTTAACCATCGTCGGCGACCTGACCAATCCCTACTACCCGCTGGTCTCGATCATGGCGGTCTCAGCGGTGGATGAATATGTCAAAGAAATGACCGGTCAATTCTCACCGGTGGTGCTCAACGAGGTGCCGCTTGGCGCTTCGGGCGCGCGCACCGAATTTGAGGTTTATGTGCCGGCGTTGCTGATCCTGGCTGTGGTGATGCTGATCTTCCAGGTCTCCATGACCATCACCCGCGAAGTGGAAAACGGCACCCTGAGACGGCTACAAATGACCAGGATGACCGCTTTTGACCTGCTGGGGGGTATCAGCCTCACCCAGGTGCTGATCGGAATTGCCTGCGTGTTGATGACCTTTATCACCGCCTCGCTGCTGGGATTCCGCAGCCAGGGGCCTTTGTGGGTGGCCATACTGATTGGGGCGGTCACCAGTTTCTCGATCGTGGGGGTCGGCCTGATGATTGCCTGCCTGGCTCGCACGGTCAGTGAAGCCTTTATTTACTCCAACTTTCCGCTCATCTTTTTGATGTTCTTCACCGGCGCAGTCTTCCCCATCCCGCCGATGCCGATCTTCACCATCGCCGGACGAACCATCGGCATGTTTGACTTCCTGCCGCCCACTCACGCCATCATTGCCCTGAACAAGATCCTCACTCTGGGTGCAGGGTTGAAGGATGTCGCTTACGAATTATGCATGCTGCTGATCCTTTCTGCTGTTTATTTTGGGCTTGGTGTTTGGCTGTTTGGCAAAGTGCGCCTAAAACGCGATTAATATCAAACCGGATATATTGCAAGAATCGAGGTAGCTATGAAAAAAACTGTTTTCATCACGGGTGCATCCAGCGGTATCGGTCTGGCAACCGCCCTTTACTTCTACTCTCAGGGTTGGAACGTCATAGCCAGCATGCGCAACCCTGGGCAGCGCAAGACCCTGCTGCATGAAAAGGGTCTGCCTGATCTGGTCCATCTCGATGTGACGGATGGCAGTTCCATCAAGGCTGCCTTGCGCTATGCCGTCGATAAATATCAAAAGGTTGATGTGCTGGTCAACAATGCCGGTTATGCCGTGTACGGTCCCTTCGAGGCGTCCACACCCGAACAAGTTAAGAAACAATACGAAACCAACGTCTTTGGTTTGATGGAGATGACCCGCGCTGTGCTGCCGCTCTTCCGCGCGCAGCAGGATGGGCTGATCATCAACGTCACCTCCATGGGCGGACGACTCGGCTTTCCGCTCTATTCGATCTACAACAGCACCAAGTGGGCCGTCGAAGGGTTTTCTGAAGCCCTGCAATATGAATTGAGATCCCACAACATCCGCGTCAAGACCATTGAACCCGGCGTGATCAAAACGGATTTCTATGACCGGTCACTGGACCGCAGTGTTGGGACCGTTGAAAATGATCCCTACGCAGAGATCCTGCGCCGCGCCCAAAAGTCACTGGGTGAAGGCGGCATGGCTTCAGGTTCAGAACCTTCTGTAGTCGCAAAAGCCATCTTCCGCGCCACCACGGATGGCAGCCGCCGGCTGCGCTACCCTGTCGGATCAGATGCGAAGTTGGTAAATTTTCTGCGCTTTATTCTGCCTTCACAATGGCTTTTTGCGATCCTCGAGAAATTTACTTTGGGTTAGTTTATATCCAATCGACCAGCTATGAACCGCAAGAAAAAAATAATAAAACAGGATGCCCATTATGACCGCAATCACAGCCGCCCCACAAAAAAGTAATCGCAGCCTCTTCACGCTTGCCTGGATCATAATTGCGCTGATCAGTGCAATGCCCGATATTGTCTTTTCAGAGATCACCGGCTCGGTGCCCAAATGGCTGCTCATGGTCAAACTCGTGCTGCTGGGTCTCATGGCTGTTGTATCCTATTTCTATAAACCCATAAAACCGCTGCACAATTTTTTCCTTATTATGATCGCCTTGTTTGGCTTATTGGAACTGCGGCTGAAGTTTGACTTCACCCTGCCTTTCCTGCAAAAGTTGTTCGGAGCCAACGTATTTGACCAGCGGATGCAGGCCGAACAAATTGGAAAACTGGTCGTGGCAGTCCTTATGATCTTGATCTTGTTCATATTGGGCTATCGGCGCAAAGACATCTTTCTAACTCGCGGCAATCTTAATGCCCCCATTCAACCGGTTAAGATACTTGGCTTCCCGAAACCCGAGCCGTGGACAAAATTTGGTCTGCTCTGGTCAATCTGCATCGCTGCAGGGTTGGGGGTCGTACTCTATTTTGGGATGAAACCTTCAAGCAGCTTGTTCCTCAAAATGCTGCCCATTCTGCCTTCCATTATTTTCTACGCCGCCTTGAATGCATTCAATGAAGAAATGATCCTCCGCGCCCCCATGTTGGCAACCCTTGAACCTGCAAGCGGCAGCCTGAATGCCCTATGGATGGCGGCTTATTTCTTTGGCATATCACACTACTTCGGCGTGCCAAGCGGAATCCTGGGTGCGCTTGCCTCGATCTTCATGGGCTGGATCTTGAGCAAAGCCATGCTCGAAACACGCGGCCTCTTCTGGGCCTGGTGGATCCACCTGCTCAGCGACATCGTTATCTTCTCTTTCCTCACCATGGGATTGTTACAATAGATGCGCAGCGGCGGGGCTATGCTGTTATCGCATACCAAAGTAGGGGTTCGTTGCAACGAACCCCTACTTTGGTAAAACAATCTACGCCGCAATCCTTCGACTTCTCGACCAATAAAACCATAAAAATAATGTTTGAACCACGCTTGCCAGGATCACGATCCACAAGATCTCTGTGAAACCACCTGCGATGGAAAAAATAATATC
>DAIEPS010000056.1 GCA_027348305.1 Anaerolineaceae bacterium
CATACCCGGTCATATTACGACGGCTGGGAGTTGTAGGTTTATAAATCTTAATAGCCATTACTCTACCCCTTCAAAAATCGGGATTCGATCCTCAGGGATCAGGGTGATCAAAGCTTTTTTATACTGCGGGTTGACCACGGTTGTTCTGCGGCTGCGGCCTTTGCGACCGGTTTTGGCAGGAACGTTGATGATATTCACCCGCACAACTTTGACATCAAAAATCTTTTCAACCGCATCCTTGATGAGGGTTCGGTTGGCGTCACCAGCAACTTCAAAAACATATTGGTGAAGTTTGGTCACCATGTAGTTTGATTTTTCAGTCACGATCGGGCGGCGGAGTACTTCGTAAATTGAGCTCATTAAATTCTCCTCCTATCCCAGGTTTGCCTTGATCAAGTCAAGGGCTGAAAGAGGCATGATCACTTTGTCAAACACTAACAGATCACGGATGTTGAGGTAATTTGCAGACAACACCTTGGTATCTGGAAGATTATTGGCTGAGCGAATAATGCTTTCATAGGATTCAACAGCGGGGATCAAAACCAGAGCGGTGGAACCACCGACCAGAATGTTCAAAGCTTGCGCCATCAGACGTGTCTTGGGTTCAGCGATCTTCAGATCATCAATGAATACGATCTGAGATTCTGAGACTTTGACGGATAAAGCTGAGCGCAATGCAGCCTGGCGCATTTTGTGCGGCATGGCTTGAACATAAGAACGCATGTGAGGGGTATGGATCTTGCCACCACCTTTCCACTGCGCTGAACGGGATGAACCCTGGCGGGCCCGGCCGGTTCCTTTTTGCTTCCAGGGTTTTCTTCCACCACCGGAGACAAAACTCTTGGTTTTGGTTTCATGCGTTCCGAGGTGTGCGTTCGCCATTTGACGGACGAAAGCCTGGTGCATGAGATCAACATTAATTGGGGCTTCAAAGATCGCAGCAGGTAGTTCAAGCGTGCTGACCTTTTTGCCTTCCATGTTTAAGACTTCAACTTCCATTGTCATATGCTCCCTTAGTCCAGGTTAACGGTTCCGGAAAATTAACTTTTCCGAGATGCGTTGATGATGACGAGTCCGCCGCGTGCACCAGGCACAGAGCCGTTGACGCCGATCACGTTACGCTCGGCATCCACCAGGACAACTTTAAGGTTTTGCGCAGTCACGGCTACATCGCCCATATGACCAGGTCTGCGAGAACCCTTGTAAACACGACCAGGGGTTGTTGTGGCACCATTGGAGCCAGGTCCACGCCATCGATCTGATTGACCATGAGTCTTCGGTCCACCAGCGAAATGATAGCGCTTCACACCACCAGCGAAGCCCTTACCCTTGCTGACACCAGCGACATCAACTTTTTCGCCAACAGCGAATAAACTGACATCGACCTTGTCACCTTCAGCAACCTGAATATCCTTGGTGCGGAATTCTTTCAGGTATTTAAGAGGAGCAAGGTTATTGCGTTTGAGGTGACCTAATTCACCAGCAGCCAAACGCTTCGGTTTTACTTCTTCGTAGCCCAATTGGACGGCGGAGTACCCTTCGGTCTCAACACGTCTGATCTGGGTAACGAAGCAAGGCCCAGCCTCGATGAGCGTGACAGGTAGCGCCGCGCCGTTTTCATCGAAAATCTGGGTCATGCCGATTTTCTTTCCGATCAGCCCTTTAAACATCTCAATTGTTCTCCTTCAAACTTTATTGTCGAGGACTGTCAACCTGGGCTTGGTTGCATCATCCCTGCACAACTCAGTCAGTAGCTTGCTGCGGCACTTATGATTTTTGTCTGGTGCGCTCACAAAACTACTCTTGAGTTGCCTTTTTGGGTTTACACCCAAAACCTTGCTATTATACTCCAAAAGGAGCATAACAGCGAGGTGTGTTTCTAATTTTTAAGGTGATCTACCGAAATCACAAAAAATGAATTCGCGGTACTTACTTTAGATCTTAATTTCAATATCTACACCAGCGGGCATATTGAGCCGCATGAGCATGTCAATTGTCTTGGAATCAGGATCGAGCACGTCGATCAACCGATTGTGGGTACGAATTTCAAAATGCTCGTGTGAATCTTTATCAATGAATGCTGAGCGCCGAACAGTGAATTTTTCCACTCTGGTCGGAAGGGGCACTGGGCCAACAACCTGGGCACCACTGCGTTCGGCTGTCTCGACGATCCGTTTTGCGGATTGGTCAAGAACACGATGATCATAAGCCTTCAAGCGAATTCGAATTTTTTGTTTTGCCATCATAATCTACCTATGCAATAATTTTAGTGATCACACCGGCGCCAACCGTCAGACCACCTTCGCGAATAGCAAACTTGGAGCCTTGTTCCAAAGCAACTGGGATGATCAGGTCACATTCCATGGCGATATCATCACCTGGCATAACCATTTCAACACCCTCAGGAAGCTTGCAGGTTCCGGTCACATCCATGGTGCGGATGTAGAACTGCGGGCGATAGCCGGAGAAGAAGGGTTTGTGGCGTCCGCCCTCTTCACGTTTCAAGATGTAGACCTGTGCCATGAACTTGGTGTGGGGGGTGATGCTGCCGGGTTTGGCAACAACCATACCGCGTTCTACATCCGTGCGCTCAATGCCGCGCAAGAGAAGTCCAAGGTTGTCTCCAGCCTGTCCTTCATCCAGCAGCTTGTGGAACATCTCAACACCCGTGCAAACAGATGACTTGCTCTTCTCTTGCAGACCAACGATCTCTACCGGATCACCGATCTTGATGTGACCGCGATCCACACGACCGGTCACAACTGTGCCGCGGCCTTTGATCGAGAACACGTCTTCAACCGGCATCATGAACGGCTTGTCCATTTCACGTGCTGGCTGGGGAATGTACTCATCCACAACACGCAACAGTTCTTTGATGCATGCGTATTCAGGTGCGTTCGGGTCGGTGCTGGTTGATTCCAACGCCTTCAGAGCGCTTCCGCGCACGATCGGGGTGGTGTCGCCCGGGTATTTGTACTCGGTCAACATTTCGCGCAGTTCCATCTCAACCAGTTCCAGCAATTCAGGATCGCCCATCTGGTCGATCTTGTTCAGGAAGATCACGATGCTCGGAACTTCCACCTGGCGGGCCAACAGCACGTGTTCCTTGGTCTGGGGCATGGCACCATCGGGTGCTGCCACGACCAGGATCGCACCATCTACCTGGGCGGCTCCGGTGATCATGTTCTTGATATAGTCGCGGTGACCGGGCATATCCACATGTGCGTAGTGACGATTGTCGGTCTCGTACTCAACGTGGGCAATGTTGATCGTGATACCACGCGCTTTTTCTTCCGGCGCGTTATCGATCTGATCGTATGCCCGAAAATCTGCGTGTCCTAAAAATCCGCAGTATTTGGTGATGGCAGCCGTCAAGGTCGTCTTTCCATGGTCAATGTGACCCATCGTGCCAATATTCAAATGCGGTTTGGTTCGTTCAAACTTCTGCTTGGCCATAAGTTCGATTTCTCCTTCAAAAAACCGAGTCGTTTAGATGATTACTTGTTGATCACTTTTTCTGCAACTGAGGCAGATACAGGGGCATAGTGGTCAAATTCCATGGTGAAAACACCACGACCTTGTGTGCCCGACCGCAGTTGAGTTGCATACCCAAACATTTCAGCCAGAGGAACAAGTCCACGCACGGCTTGTGCGTTGCCTGGCCTCATTTCCATACCTTGCACTTCACCACGGCGTGAGGTGATCTGCCCCATTACATCGCCGAGGTATTCTGCAGGTACAACAACTTCCACTTTCATGATCGGTTCCAGTAAAACGGATGAACCTCTTTGCAGACCTTCGCGGAAGCCCAGGATGGCGGCCATTTTGAAGGCCATTTCACTTGAGTCCACTTCATGGTAGGAACCGTCGATAAGGGATACTTTCAGATCGGTTACAGGGTATCCAGCCAAAACGCCGGATTCAACTGCTTCCTTGACACCCTTTTCGACTGCGGGGATATATTCTTTTGGAATTGCTCCACCGGTGATCTTGTTCTCAAATTTGATGCCTGAACCACGATCAAGCGGCTCAAAAGCAAAAACAACGTGACCAAATTGGCCGTGGCCGCCAGATTGTTTGGCATATTTGTAGTTCACGTTGGGAACAGCTTTGGTAATGGTCTCGCGATATGAAACACGAGGTGCGCCGACATTCGCCTGCACTTTGAACTCGCGCAACATGCGGTCGACCAGAATATCGAGATGCAATTCGCCCATACCCTTGATGACTGTTTGACCAGTGTTCTCATCAGAAACCACCACATAAGTGGGGTCTTCTTCAGTGAGTCTGAGGAGAGCGTTTGTCATGCGATCTTGATCAACGTTTGACTTGGGTTCGATGGCAATTGAGATCACAGGTTCAGGGAAGGTGATCCTCTCAAGTGCAACCGGGGTAGAGGGATCGCAAAGCGTATCACCAGTGAAGGAGTCTTTGAGGCCAAGAACAGCGCCAATATCGCCAGCGCATACCTCATTGATATCTTCACGACGATCTGCGTACATGCGCAGCAAGCGTCCGATGCGTTCTTTGCGGCCCTTTGTGGGGTTCAGAACCGTTGCGCCTGTGGTCACAGTGCCTGAATAGACCCTGAAATAGGCTAAACGTCCAACATAGGGATCGCTGACGATCTTGAAGACCAGGGCGCTCAAGGGCGCCTTGTCATCCGTAGCCAGGGTAATGACTTCATCAGTATTTAAATTGGTAACTTTGACAGGTTCAATGTCAACGGGTGAAGGCAGGTAATCAATAACAGCATCCAACACCAACTGAACACCCTTGTTTTTCAGGGAGGAACCGCAAAAAACCGGTACTGCTTTGCTGTTGATAACAGCGACCCGCAAACCGGCTTTCAGTTCTTCATTGGTTATGGTTTCGCCTTCGAGGTACTTGACAGTCAGATCGTCATCCAGTTCGGCGATTTTTTCAACCATGTGAGTTCGGGCAGCTTCGGCTTGAGCTTGCATATCCACGGGGATGGCAGTGACAATGGGTTCTTTGCCAAGTTCATCTTCGAACAAGACAGCTTCCATGGTCATCAAATCAACCATGCCCTTGAAGTTTGCTTCAGAGCCGATCGGCAGTTGCATTGGGATAACATTAGCCCCAAGGCGATTGACGATGGTTCCGAGAGTGTACTCAAATGAGGCACCGGTACGATCCATCTTATTAACGAAACAAATGCGAGGCACGCCATATCGGTCGGCCTGACGCCAAACGGTTTCACTCTGTGGTTCAACACCTTGAACAGCATCAAATACGACCACACCACCATCCAGCACCCGGAGGGAGCGTTGAACTTCGGCAGTGAAATCGATGTGTCCGGGAGTATCAATAACGTTGATCTGATACCCCTTCCATTCAGCAGTGACAGCGGCAGAGACAATGGTGATACCGCGTTCGCGTTCCTGAACCATCCAGTCCGTTACAGTTGTGCCGGCATCCACGGATCCAATTCTATAAGTTCGTCCGGAATAAAAGAGGATACGCTCAGTTGTCGTGGTTTTACCCTCGTCAATGTGAGCAATAATCCCAATATTGCGGCACTTCTCTAAAGGAATATTGCGAGGCATTAGATCTTTACACTCTCTATCTTAACTACATTCGGAAATGGGAGAAAGCGCGGTTCGCTTCAGCCATTTTGTGAGTTTCTTCACGTTTACGTACAGCGGCACCAGTATTATTGGCAGCTTCCAGAATTTCAGCGGAGAGCTTCTCAGCATACGAATTGCCTGTTCTTCCCGTGGCTGAATCAAGGATCCAACGCATGGCAAGGGTCATTTTTCGGCTGGCAGGAACTTCCATTGGCACCTGATAGGTTGCACCACCCACACGACGTGGGCGAACTTCCATCTGAGGACCAACATTCTTCAAAGCCGTGTCAAGAACTTCAACCGGATTCTTTCCGGTCTTTTCCTTGATAATATCCATCACATCGTACATGATGTGAGTGGCAACACTTTTCTTACCGCGTTTCATAATGCGGTGAATGAAAAAGGTTACCGGCATACTGCTATAGCGCACATCCGGGTTTACAACACGTGGTTCTGGTTTAGTCCGTCGCATGCAAATACTCCATCAAATAGGAAAAAATGATTACGCTTTTGGTTTCTTCGATCCGTATTTTGATCGCCCTTGAGCGCGTTTGGCAACACCGGTGGTATCCAGGGTTCCACGAACGATGTGGTAGCGAACGCCTGGCAGGTCTTTCACACGGCCGCCGCGAACGAGCACTACGGAGTGTTCCTGCAATTGATGACCTTCACCCGGGATGTAGGCAGTGACCTCAAGACCGTTGGTCAGACGCACACGAGCGATCTTACGCAGCGCCGAGTTCGGTTTCTTGGGGGTCATTGTTCTGACCACGGTGCAAACGCCACGTTTTTGTGGAGCGCCTTTATCCAGGCGGGTGCGGCGTTGCTTCATCGAATTTAATGTGAACTGTAAAGCAGGTGCTTTACTTTTGACCTTTTTGGTCTCTCGACCTTTGCGGATCAGTTGGTTAATTGTTGGCACGTCTTTTTGCCTCCGAAAATAAATTGCCTGTCTAATCTGTTTTTGTTAATAGGGTGAGGCCATCGACTGCAATGATGGCCACACCGGATCTACTCCGTGATATTGGTACCCATTCACCACGACTTCGAGACAACGGCTGAAAATTATATCATGAGGCCTATTACTGGTCAAGACAATCGAAAATGATTGGAAGCCAGCATGGTTACCCATTACAGCCGCTCGCAGTGCCTTACAGCAATCCGTGCAGTTCTTCTCCCAGACCCAGCAAGCCGGTATCCAGTTTGGGAGGTTTCACCTTCTCTTCATCCTTGCCAAAGCGGATGACTTCCTTGCTATCCATGATGGCTTCAACTGCCAGTCCAAGACTTTGCAGTTCTTTCACCAACACTCTGAACGCCGCAGGCAGACTCGGGTCTTCAATAGGTTCGCCCTTGACGATGGCTTCATAAGTGCTGACACGACCCATCACATCATCAGATTTCACGGTGAGCATTTCTTGCAGTGTATAACTGGCGCCATAAGCTTCAAGTGCCCACACTTCCATCTCACCAAAGCGCTGTCCACCAAATTGAGCTTTACCACCCAGGGGCTGCTGTGTCACGAGGCTGTATGGGCCTGTGGAGCGTGCATGAACTTTATCTTCAACCAAATGGTGAAGCTTGAGCATGGTCATCACACCCACGGTGACAGGTTGATCGTAAGGCATACCAGATTTACCATCGCGCAGCATTTGTTTGCCAAGGATCGGCAAGGCAACGTTGTTATTCAGAGAATATTGTTCTGAGACTGCACGAATATCTGCATCTTTGATCTTCGATACATCGACACCCTGTTTTTCGAGCCAGATGCGCAAGCAGATGTTGATGGCCTGGCTGTCATACTCGGTATACAAAGGTGTTCCCACCTGGACGTTGTCGAATTTCAACACTGAAGCCGGGGCGATCTTGCGCTCAGTCAGCCAGTGTTCGAGGTTGACACGGCGGGCGTAATTCATATCGATCGCCATGCGTGCAATGTCTTGCTTCTTGTCGAGTACCTGTTCCAGATAGAAGAGGCGGACTTCATCGTCATCACGAATGGATTCAGGATCGTAATCCTGGCTGTTCAACCATTCCCAGGCTTTCTCACCAGACTCTTTCCAGGCCAGATCCATCAACCAGGCGCGGCCGAGTTCAGCTTCGATCTCGTACTCATCAGCACCATCAAATACCGGAGTAATGGCTTCAAAACCAAGCTGACGGGCAGCCCAACCCAAGTGAACTTCAAGCACCTGGCCGATATTCATACGACCGGGAACACCTAATGGGTTGAGGATGATGTCGATCGGGGTACCGTCTTCAAGGAAAGGCATGTTCTCAACTGGAACCACACGAGAAACAACACCCTTGTTACCGTGACGGCCTGCCATCTTGTCTCCAGCGGTGATCTTGCGGCGCTGAGCAATGGAGACACGCACCATCATATCCACACCGGCGGGCAGATCAACATTATCCACACGGGTGAAGATCTTTACATCCACCACCTTACCGCGTTCACCGTGAGGCATGCGCAGGGAGGTGTCTTTTACATCACGAGATTTTTCGCCAAAGATGGCGCGCAGCAAGCGTTCTTCAGGGGTAAGTTCTTTCTCGCCCTTGGGAGTGATCTTGCCAACGAGGATGTCATTGGGGCCGACTTCTGCTCCGATGCGGATGATGCCTTGCTCATCAAGGTCTTTGATGGCATCTTCACCCACATTGGGGATGTCGCGTGTAATTTCTTCAGGACCCAGTTTGGTATCGCGGGCTTCAACCTCGTGCTTTTCAATATGCACGGAGGTGAATTTATCTGCCTGCACCAGTCGTTCAGAGAGCAAGACGGCGTCTTCAAAGTTGCCACCCTCCCAAGAAAGGAAGGCTACGACCACATTTTGGCCGAGTGAAAGTTTGCCATCCACAGTTGAGGATGAATCTGCGAGGATATCACCTTTGTGAACACGCTGACCTTTGATCACAGCCGGGCGCTGGTCGATACAGGTGCTCTGATTGGAGCGCTGATATTTGCGTAGATTGTATTCGCGAATCTTGCCTTCAGCATTGCGGACAAAAACCTGGTGTCCGGTGACCGAGGTGATCTCACCTTCTTCTTCGGCAACCAAAACCTGGCCGGAGTCGATGGCGGCATATTTTTCCATGCCGGTGGAGATCAAGGGGCTGTCAGGGTCGATCAACGGAACGGCTTGCGCCATCATGTTGGAACCCATCAATGCACGGTTGGCATCATCATGTTCGAGGAATGGGATCAAAGCGGCACTGATACCCACAACCTGGTTCGGAGCAACATCCATATAGTTGATGCCTTCAGAAGTGCTCATGATGAAATCGCTGTGGAAACGGCAAGAGATCTGATCGTCGATGAACTCACTATTGATATCCATGCCGGCGTTTGCCTGGGCGATCACGTACTTGTCTTCAGCATCCGCAGAAAGGTATTCCACCTCGGCAGAGATGAAAGGAACCACAAAGATCGTGGATTTCTTCGTCTTTTTCAGGGCAGCAGCCATTTTGGCGTCGATACGTTCGCCTTCTTTGGCAATGATCTCTCCGGTTTTTTCGTCCTTGATGGTTTCGCGTAATAAACGTCCTTCAAGGCGGGGATCATCAGAACTCAAGGTCTTGATCACACGGCGATAGGGGGTTTCAATGAAACCGTATTCATTGACGCGGGCAAAACCTGCCAGACGACCGATCAAACCAATGTTCGGACCCTCAGGGGTCTCGATTGGGCAGATACGTCCGTAGTGTGAATGGTGAACATCACGCACATCAAAGCCGGCGCGCTCACGGCGCAGACCACCAGGGCCTAAAGCAGAAAGCGTTCTCTTGCTGCGCAGTTCGGCCAGCGGATTGGTCTGATCCATGAATTGTGAAAGTTGTGAGGAGCCAAAGAATTCACGCAGGGCAGCTACTACAGGCCGGATGTTCACCAGGCTGACCGGTGAAACCTGGTCCTGGTCGCGGATAGACATACGCTCTTTGATGACGCGCTCCATACGGCGCAAACCGATGCGCAGCTTGTTCTGGATCAATTCGCCGTTGGTCTTGACACGGCGGTTGCCCAAATGATCGATATCGTCTTTGTCTTCGATCTCATTATTAATGAGGATCATGCGGCGGACGAGGTAGACAATATCCCACTTGGTCACGCTGCGGTGAGACACAGGAATGCGGTCCATCAAGTCCAATTTTTGATTGAGTTTGTAGCGGCCAACACGTTCGAGATCATAATGGCGGCTGTCAAACAGTTGCTCTTCAAGGAACTGCTTGGCATTTTCGAGGTTGGCGGGGTCACCTGGTCTCATGCGTTTGAAGAACTCGATGAGAGCGGCTTCGGCTACGGTCTGTCCGTTGGCAAGATCCCACACCGGTTCCTGGTGGATGGTGGAGGGGATGAATTGGCGTTCGACATTGGTGTCAATATCACTGAAGAGTGAAATGATCTCTTCATCTGACCCGGTCTTCAAGGGGCTGTCACCAGGGAGCAGGTCATCTACGGCG
>DAIEPS010000057.1 GCA_027348305.1 Anaerolineaceae bacterium
CGCCAGTTCTGCCCACAAGGCAGGATCATTAGGCTGCACCCGCACGGCATCTTTATAAGCCGCAATGGCTTTTTCAAGGTTACCCGCCGCGAAGTGAGCCTCACCTTCCTGTGCGTACGATTCAAGAGAACGGGTCGGTGTGGGTGTTATCGAAAGAATGGGCCTGATCTGACCAGCGGAAATGCCGCGCAACACAAACACCAATCCCAATAAGACGACAAATCCGATGAAGATCCTGATGGGATTGTTTGTAGGTTTTCGTTTGCTGAAAATAAATTTCTTGCCGCTATAATCGATCATTCGCTTCTTTATAAGCACGCGTTGATTAAGGCGCGGGTGTAGCAGTTAAAGTAACTGCCGGTTCCTGAGTGACAAAAGCCGTGGCTGTAGGCAGATCTGCAACACCTTGTTTCGCCAGAGCTTCGCACATAATAATCACTTCTTGAGCATTGTATTGTGCAACATCATCATTGCGCAAACCAGCGGCAACCGCCTGGGCGATTTGCAGCGCTTCACCACACTGGTTGGTTTTGGCCAATGCCAGACCGTAAGTCTGATAATACTCGCCGATACGATTGTAATCCAATTCAAGGCCGGTGACAGCCACGCCATCCGCGGTGGTGCCGCCGCGCACAGCCAGGCGAAGCTGATCCACGGCATCGAGGTACTGTTTGTTCTTCCAATAGATCAAACCAAGGTTGCCGTGCAAGGTTGGGTCGCTGGGTGCCAGCGAGACTGCCGTTTCGGCATATTGGATGGCTTTTGCATAATCACCATTGGTGAAATAGGTTCGAGAGATCAGAGTAGGCGGCATCGGATCGCTAGGGTTGAGTGATGTCGCCATGCCATACTCATTGATGGCCTTGTCATATTGCAGCGTAGCGCGGTAATTGTTACCCAATTGGAGGTGTAGATCGGCAATGTATTTGTTGATGGCAATGGCGGCTTCAAATTCCGTCACCGCTTCTTCATAGTTTGAAGTGTAATTCAACAAGAAGCCTCTGCTGCGGTGTGTTTCAAGCGAGTTGGGTGCCAATTCGACAGCCGTCCGCGAGGCGGCGCGAGCAAGATCCAAAATATCAATTGGCCCCTGACCTGCCTGCATCTCATACACGTAGACTTCAGTCAGGTAGGCATAAGCTGCGGCATTATCCTTGTTGATGGCAATAGCCTCATTGATCTTTTCCGTTGCCTGAAGGTAATCACCGCTTAAGCCATACGCCCAACCGAGCAGGGCCAGGGCAGTATCATTATTGTTGTTTAACATCAGAGCGTTTTCAGCATTCTTAATCGCATCAGGATAATTATTGGTATAGATATTCAGTTTGGCCAGGGCCAGGTAGCTGGCCGGGTTGCGTGGATCGGCTTGAACAGCCTGGTTGTACGTTGAGATGGCCTGAGCGTATTTGCCATCCGCTTCAAGTTTTTGAGCGTCAGTAATAAAGGATTCGGGTGCGCGGGTGGGTGTTGGTGTGGACGAAAAAATCGCCGGAATGGTCGGAGCGATCATCCTGTCAAAGTAGATCAAGACACCGATCACCAATACGGCCACGATCACCCTGAACGGACTGATCCTGCGCCGCTTTTTTTGCATGTTCCATTTGGAGCCTCTGATATACATAGCATTTCATCTTACCAATGGAAGTTAAGAGCGTCAAGAGAAATATTGATTGCCTGCAAGGTGAAAAAAGGCAGTTTTTTGAAACAGGTTAAAAAAACTTGCCATCACCTGCGGTTTTAGCTAGAATGGATTCATGCGCTTTGATATCTTTTCCCTATTCCCCCAAGTCATCCAACCTTACCTGGATTCAAGCATTCTTCAACGTGCGCGAGAGAACCAACTGATCGAAGTTAACCTGCACAATATTCGTGACTGGACGACGGACAAGCATCACGTGACCGACGACACACCCTACGGCGGCGGAGGCGGTATGGTGATGAAAGCACCGCCCATCTTTGAGGCCGTGGAATCCGTGCTGGGTGCGCCGCCGACATGTCCGCTGATCTTGATGACCCCGCAAGGCCGACCCTTTACCACAGCCATCGCGCGAGAGCTGGCTGCACTGCCGCATATCGCCATCCTCTGCGGACGCTATGAAGGCGTTGATGAGCGAGTACGCGAGCACCTGGTCACCGATCAAATTTCGGTGGGCGATTACGTGCTGACCGGCGGTGAACTGCCCGCCATGATCGTCGTGGATGCCGTTTCGCGCTTTCTGGCGGGTGTGCTGGGCGACCCGACCGGCGCCGAGGACGATTCTTTTTCAAATGGCCTATTGGAATACCCGCATTACACCCGCCCTGAAATCTTTCGAGGCTGGGGTGTTCCACCGGAATTATTATCAGGCAATCACGCAGAAATCGCGCGCTGGCGCAGGGAGCAATCCATCCGCCGAACCCTGAAGCACCGCCCCGACCTGCTTGAAAACGCAACACTAACTGAAAAAGAAAGAAAAATCATCAACTCAGGAGAAGATGCATGAAAAAGTTCAACTACGTAAAAATATTCTTACTCGGGTTTGGGTTCTTCGGTGTCAGTGTGATCTGGACGGTTTACAACGCATTCGTTCCACTTTTTTTGGCAAACAAGTTCAATTTGTCTCCAATCCTCATCGGCTTCTTTATGACACTTGATAATATCGCCGCTTTGTTCATTCAACCGGTGGTTGGTTCATGGTCAGACAAGATCCGCACAAAGATAGGTCGACGTATGCCTTTCATTCTGATCGGCGCACCCATTGGCGCCGCGGCATTTGGGTTGATCCCACTGGCTGCGGTTCTGCCTGTTTTTGTAGCCTGCACCAGCACCTTGCTTTTGAGCATGGCGTTCTGGCGTACCCCGGTTGTTGCCTTGATGCCTGACATCACCCCATCAAAGAATCGATCCCAGGCGAACGGCATCATCAACCTGATGGGCGGACTCGGCACCATCATCGCCTCACTGGTTGGCAGCACACTCTACGAAGTCAATGTCAATTACCCCTTCTGGATGGGCTCAGCCCTCGTGATCCTGGCATCCGCGCTGGTTTTCATCTTCATCAAAGAACCAAAGCAGTTGGAAGATCCTGAAAAACAGCCCAACATGTTCCAAAGTCTGAAGGAAGTGGCTACAAGCAAAGAAAAAAGCGGATTGCGCATTTTGTTCGCGATCTTCTTCTGGTTCCTGGCTTACACCGGCATTGAAGCTTTCTTGACCCTTTACGCAACCAAACGCCTGGGAATCCCTGATGGAGATGCAGGCCGAATGACCGGTCATATGGGCATCTTCTTTGTCCTGTTTGCCATTGTGGCGGGTATCCTCGGCAGCAAAATTGGCCGCAAGGTTACCATCTCGATCGGTATTGTGCTGATGGCCGGGCTGATCCTGCTGATCGCGGTGCTGCCAGTCAATTTCTTGACCATCGAATTGGCCAAGGTTCCTGCATTGGGTATGATCCGTGTGGTAAATTTGTTCTTGATGGGAGCGGGCATTGCCTGGTCTTTCATCAATATCAACTCGCTGCCCATGGTGGTGGATCTCACCACTCTTGAACGCGTGGGAACCTTCACCGGCCTGTATTACCTCTTCTCCACCCTTTCTGCCATTGTCGGACCAAACCTGAACGGTCTGCTCGTGACGCTCAACGGAGACAATTACAACACAACCATGTATTTCGGTCCGATCTTCCTGGTGATCGCACTAATCTTAATGCTGGGCGTAAAACGCGGTGAAGCAGTAAAAGCAGCAGGCGAATAATACTTAATCCTCAGAAATAACGCTCTCAACAACAAAAAATGCGTTAAATCATCTCTTTTAATCTTAAAAAACCAGGGAAATGTCAGACATTTGCCTGGTTTTCTATTTTGATGGCTTGCATCCATGCTTAAATGACGCTATACTAAATGCACGGGTGGGCTAGATAACCCACTATCCATAAATCTCTGTAGGAGGAGAAATAAATGTCCAAGAAGCTAATAGTTGTATTGTCTGTGCTTATGATTGCTGCATTCGTTTTAAGCGCCTGTGCAAAAGCAACCCCCGCTGCACCCGCCGCCCCAAAATTCAAAGCCTGCGAAGTCACTGATACCGGTGGTGTCGATGACAAATCCTTCAATGCAACCGCATGGAAGGGTGTTACCGATGCGATGTCCCAGTTGGGAATCGATGGCAAATACTTGGAATCCAAAGAAGTTGCCGATTTCGAACCTAACATCAACGCTTTCGTTCAAGAAAAATGCGACATCATCATCACCGTCGGTTTCCTGCTTGGCGATGCAACCAAAGCCGCTGCTGAAGCCAATCCTGGTGTCAAGTTCTCAATCGTTGACTACGGTTACGATCCCGTGATCCCCAACGTTTTGGGACAGGCCTTCCAGACTGACGAAGCCGCCTTCCTCGCTGGATACCTTGCTGCTGGTGTTTCCAAGACCGGCAAAGTGGGTACCTTCGGTGGTATGCAGATCCCGACCGTCACCATCTTCATGGATGGCTTCTACAAGGGTGTGCAATATTACAATACCCAAAAGGGTGCAAAAGTGGAAGTCCTTGGTTGGACTCCTGCCGATGGAACTGGTCTCTTCACCAATGACTTCAGCGATCAGCAAAAAGGCAATGACATGGCCACCTCTCTGATGGACGAAGGTGCCGACATCATCATGCCAGTCGCCGGACCTGTTGGACTGGGTGCCGCTGCTGCCGTGAAAGCCCGCGGAAACGCCTATATCATCGGTGTTGATTCCGATTGGTATCTGACCGCCCCCGATTACAAAGACATCACCCTGACCTCCGTCATGAAACTGATGGATGTCACCACCCTGAACGCCATCAAGGCTGCCATGGATGGAACATTCAAGGGTGGAACCACCATGGGTACCCTCGCCAATGGCGGCGTTGCCCTGGCCCCCTATCATGATCTGTCTTCAATGGTCTCTGCTGATCTCTCCAAAGAAATTGATACCATCAAAGCCGGTATCATCGATGGTTCGATCAAATTAGCCCAATAGTCTTACAATAAACAAGTTTTGAAAAGAGGCTGGAGAAAATCCAGCCTCTTTTTTTAATTGTCTGACCACTTTGACCCCGATGTGATAAAATAGTGATTAATAAATCCCAACTTAGAGATGGAGTAATTCATGGCTCCTATTCTTCAGCTTAAAGGAATCACGAAACAATTCCCCGGTATTCTGGCAAATGATCATATTGATCTAACCCTGGGCAAAGGAGAGATCCTTGCGCTGCTGGGAGAAAATGGCGCCGGAAAAACCACGCTCATGAACATCCTTTATGGGCTGTATCAACCTGATGAAGGCGAAATATTGGTTAATGGGGAAAAAGTAACCATCCACTCGCCAACAGACGCGATCACTTCTGGCATCGGCATGGTTCATCAGCATTTCATGCTCATCCCCGTTTTTACGGTGACTGAAAATGTGATGCTCGGGTCTGAACCTGTCAAAGCTGGCGATTTCCTGGATCGCAAAAAAACCGCTCAAAAAATCAATGAAATTTCAAAACAGTATAATTTGGAAGTCAACCCGGATGACTATGTGAAAGACCTGCCGGTGGGTGTGCAGCAAAGAGTTGAGATCATCAAATTGCTTTATCGTAATGCTGAGATATTGATCTTTGACGAACCAACCGCCGTTCTCACCCCGCAAGAAGCGGATGAACTCTTCAACATCATGCGCGAACTCACCAAACAGGGCAAATCCATCATCTTCATCACACACAAACTGCGTGAGGTTCTCGAAATCTCCAACCGCATCATGGTCATCCGCCGCGGAAAAGTGGTGGGTGAAGCCGACCCAAAAACTGCAGACAACAAGAAGCTCGCTGAAATGATGGTCGGCCGCGAAGTCAACCTTGTGGTTGAGAAAGATATTAAGAAACCTGGCGATGTAGTTCTATCCGTGGAAGATTTGGTGGTGGCAGATCAATTCAAGAACCTTGTGATCGATCACATTTCACTGGACGTGCATGCAGGACAAATTTTGGGGGTCGCGGGTGTGCAGGGCAATGGACAAACAGAGTTGGTCGAAGTCGTTACCGGCCTTCACAAGGCAGTATCCGGCAAAATAGCCTTTAAAGGTAAAGATATTACCAACTGCTCTCCGCGGGTGATCACTGAAGCGGGTACGGCACATGTTCCAGAAGACCGGCAAGCCGACGGTCTGGTGCTGCCTTTTACGGTGGCCGAGAACCTCGTGCTTTGCAGTTATTACCAAGAGCCTTACGCTCACGGTGTCGTTTTACAATATGACAAGATCCTTGAAAACGCAGAAAAAATGATCAAGGATTTTGATATTCGCACCCCAAGCCCATTTGTATCAGTGGGTACACTGTCTGGTGGGAACCAGCAAAAAGTGATCATCGCCCGTGAATTGTCACGGCCAATTGAACTTCTCGTCGCCTCGCAGCCCACCCGCGGTCTGGATGTAGGATCGATCGAATATATCCACAAAAGGATCGTCCAAAAGCGGGATGAAGGCTGCGCCGTACTGCTCATTTCACCTGAACTTGATGAGATCATTGAACTTTCTGACCGCATCGCTGTGATGTTCAGAGGAAAGATCATCGCCACAGTGAACGCAGATGAAGTCTCAAAAGAAACACTCGGACTACTAATGGCAGGCATCATTCCTGAAAAGGGCGAAATAGCGTCCAAAACAGAAAAAGTTGTGGAAGCTACTTTCTGAGAGGTGACCATTGAAAAACAATAAAAACGACAAACAAGATCTAGGCAAAGTCATTCTGAATGAGATCACGGGCGAGGATCCCAAATCACCCAAAAAGAAGAAATCTTTTTGGAAGAAAATTGAGATCCCGTTTCTGGCCATTATCACGGGATTGTTGATCGGCGGAATACTGATCGGCGCAACAAGTCAATCAGTTTATGCTGGCTTTGCAGTCAGCATCTGGAGTGGTTTTGCAGCCCTTGGTAAAGAAATCGGTACCGCATATTTTTCTTTATTCACGGGTTCATTGGGTAATCCAGTAACCATTATCCAGGCTCTCCAATCAGGCAATGCAACAGATATCCGTTTTGCCTTGAATCCGCTGTTGGAAAGCCTCGTAAAGAGTACACCCTACATCTTTGCCGGTCTGGCCTGCGCGCTGGCATTCAGAGCAGGATTGTTCAATATCGGTGTTGAAGGTCAGTTATTTATTGGTGCAGCGGCAGCCACTTATGTCGGTTATGCCATAAAAGGACTGCCCAGTTATATCCATATGCCCCTGGCCATCCTGGCCGGAGCAGCGGCAGGAGCACTCTGGGCCATCGTCCCCGGTCTGTTGAAAGCTTGGACAGGCGGCCATGAAGTGATCAACTGCATCATGATGAACTACATCGCCTACCGCCTCACCACCTACCTGCTGACAGGGCCTATGACCCGGCCTGGCGGCGGCGGAATGCCGCTCAGCCCGATGATCGAAAAAAGCGCTTATATCCCCCAATTCTTCCAATCCCCGATCCGGTTTCACTTGGGCTTCTTCATTGCCCTGGCTTTTGCTGTGCTGGTCTGGTGGATCTTGTTTAAAACAACCTGGGGCTTAAACCTGCGCACGGTTGGCACCAACCCCCGTGCAGCAAAATATGCAGGCTTAAACATCACCAAGACCATCATCGTGGGAATGGCCATGTCTGGCGCCCTGGCTGGTCTGGCTGGCGCAAATGAAATTCTGGCAGTCAACCACAGTATGGCAATCGGGTTGTCTTCAGGATACGGGTTTGACAGCATCGCGCTCGCACTGCTCGGCAACTCCCATCCGTTCGGGGTTGTTCTGGCAGCCTTGCTCTTCGGCGTCTTGAAAAACGGCGCTACCAGAATGATGGTTGTTTCTTCAATCCCCATCGACATTGTCACCATCATCCAGGCTTTGATCTTAATCTTCATCGCAGCCCCTGCGATCATCCGCGCGATCTTCCACTTGCGCAGCTCAAAAGAAGACACCGCAATAGTCACCTTGAGCAGTTGGGGAGGAGGTAAATAATGGCAGTCTCCACGACTACTATCCATCACCAAAAGATCAATGAGATTTCAAGCATCCGCAGATATGCTACCGGGGTGATCGAAATTCTTGTGGCAGTGTTCATTTATCTGGCGTTCACAGCAAAAATGGCTTCAGACACACTCACAACATTCGTCATGACCCCTGGCGGTCTGGATGTGGGCAAAATGGCTGATCTGATCGTACCCACCAGGATCACACTGATCATCCTCTCTGTTTTCTGCCTGATCATCGCCGGAATACAACTCATCAAAGGTTTTGGCAAATTGACCAACCTGATGGTTGGCCTAGTCTTCCTGGCCTTTATCTTTGGTTTTCTTTCGTGGCAGGCTGCAGGCAAGTCATTGAACCTGGCCGGCATGCTTTCCAGTTCAGTTCTGTTAGCGGTTCCAATTACACTGGGTGCATTTTCAGGTATATTATGTGAGCGAGCCGGTGTAGTCAATATCGCCATTGAAGGCATGATGCTTATGGCCGCCATGGTCAGCGCTCTGATGGGTTCGATCACACACAGCATCTGGCTTGGATTGTTGTTCGGGATCATTTCAGCCCTGCTGCTAGCTTTGCTGCACGGTGTGCTCTCAATCAAATACAAGATCAACCAGATCATTTCTGGAACTGTGATCAATATCTTCTCGACCGGCATCACCGCTTTCATCTCACAAAAATATTTGCAGGTGTTTCAACAACTCAATAACCCGCCGATGTTCACACGTTTTGAGATCCCCCTGCTCTCAAAGATCCCACTAATTGGACCGATCTTATTCAACACGAATTTCTTTGTGTACTTGATGTTCATCATTTTGATTATCCTGCAGATCGCGTTATTCTCGACGCGCTGGGGTTTGCGCATGCGCAGCGTTGGCGAACACCCCAAAGCAGCGGATACATTGGGAATTAATGTCATCAAAACCCGCTATATGGCCGTTCTTTTGGGCGGGCTGGTGGCAGGCATTGCAGGTTCCTTCTATATCCTCGGGTCTGTCGGACGTTTCGATGAAGGCATGACTGCGGGCAAAGGGTTTATCGGCCTGGCTGCCATGATCTTAGGCAACTACAATCCGATCGGCGCGCTTGGCGCCGGCATGTTATTCGGTTTTGCTGATTCGCTGGGTTCCAAGTTGTCGCTGCTCGGGAGTGTGATCCCCTCCACGCTGATGTCTACCGCACCTTATTTGATCACCATGATCGTGCTGGCAGGGTTTGTCGGCAAGGGCCATGTGCCCGCAGCGGATGGTGAACCCTATAATAAGGAATAAGTACTTCATCGCTCACTCAAAAAATTTCTCCGTGTGATCTACACGGAGAAATTTTTTGCCAAATCCCTTTAAAAATGGTGAAAAAATTGGTTACAATAATGCAGATTGAATATACAAGATCATTTTAGGGGATCGAGATATATAAATATCTACTTCATCCCATTTCTTATAGAATACATGCAATTCTTACTAAAAATCTTATCGTCCTCTTATATCACTCGTTTATGATATTTACTTGTATCCCCTTATTGGTAATATCGGTTTATTGTGTCTTTTCGAGAATTTGTCTCATTAGGCAAGTTCCGCTATTAAACAATTCATTTTTCATAGGATAAAAGAATGTCAACCATCAAAGTAGATCAAATTTCAAAATCCTTCGGAACCCAAAAAGCTGTCAATAATGTTTCATTCGAAGTTGAACCGGGTGAAATATTTGGCTTGCTGGGTCCTAACGGCGCCGGAAAAACTACCTCCATCCGCATTATTCTTGATATTTTTAAACCCGATACCGGCAAGGTTAGCATCCTGGGCGGACTGATGACCGAAGAAAAGAAGAACAAGATCGGCTACCTGCCAGAAGAACGCGGATTGTATCAGGACATCCCGCTGGATCGGTGTTTGGCGTACCTGGCCACGCTTAAAGGACTGGATGAAAACGAAGCCAAAAAACGCATTTCTGAATATCTTGAAAGATTTGACCTGGCCGATTCGAAAAAGAAGAAGGTT
>DAIEPS010000058.1 GCA_027348305.1 Anaerolineaceae bacterium
AACCGCATGAAAAAATCCTCATTATCGCAAACCACAGGGTATTAATTCTTAATAGCCCGTCAATAGTAAAACCTCTTCTTTTACTCCTGCCTCACCCTGCCTCTCTCCATCCATGGATGGAGAGAGGTAAACTTATTTATTCCGAGCGAAACGAGTAGGGAGCCGCGTGGTCTGAGAGCGAGGTAAATAATCTCTGACTATTTTTGCATTAGGCAATGGAACAAATCCTCTTTCAAAAAAAAGCCATCCTCATCGGATGGCTTTCGTTGAATAAATCACAAATATTGGTTAATCTGTGACGGTGACGGTACCCTGCATTCTTGCATGATGAGGAATACAGTAATAGGTGTAAACACCAGCCTTGTCAAAGGTATAACTGAACGTACCGCCTTTGCCTAATTCGCCTGAATCAAACAGCCCGGTATCACTGGTAACGGTATGGTTGACGCTGTCCATGTTCGTCCAGGTGACGGTGGTACCCGTTTTTACAGTCAGATTGCCTGGATCAAAAGCGTAATTTTGAATGGTCACAGAAACTGCTGCCCCGCCTGCGGCTGGTTGAGCTGCCGTTGCAACCTCAGTAGTAGCTGCAGTCGGTTGAGCTGCAACAGGCACTGAAGTGGTGGGAGCAGGAGCGGTTGTGCAGGCCGCCAGAACCAGGGCCAATAGAACAAATACGGTAAAAATTGATCTTTGTGCTTTCATTTTTCTCCTTGAGCGATTGCTCAATAACATGCTAAACAAACAATTCATTCTATTTAATTATGACCAATATTATATAATTTGTATTAATTA
Organism: Anaerolineaceae bacterium; assembly: GCA_027348305.1. Taxonomy (GTDB): domain Bacteria; phylum Chloroflexota; class Anaerolineae; order Anaerolineales; family Anaerolineaceae; genus UBA6107. The sequence goes on from DAIEPS010000058.1 coordinate 796, forward strand.
AATGTTAATTATTCCGGTTTCTCTAATTTCCTTCAAAAAAACCTCATTCTATGTTGATTTTTACAAGAACGATCAGTGCGATTTTCTAACATTCATACAAATATTGAGGATAAAAGTTAATAGGTATTCCGTTTTTAATAAGGTAAAATCTATACAGAGATATAGACTAAATTTGTCTTATTAGCATAAAAGTCTGCAAGACGGAGAACTTCTCAATGTTATTAGACTACCTTCCCTTGATCATCTTGATCGTCCTTTCAACTCTTGTCGGTTTCCTCGTCCTCTTTTTAGGCCGTTATTTTGGACCTCACCGTCCGACTGCCAAAAAAGGTCAACCTTATGAATCCGGCATGATCCCCTACGGCCCGGGAACCAGGCAGATGTCTGTGCGCTACTACCTTGTGGCAGTGCTCTTCATTCTGTTTGACGTTGAGGTCATCTTCTTCCTGCCCTGGGCGGTTGCCTTCAAAAAACTCGGCCTCTTCGGCTTGATCGAAATGTTCGTCTTTGTGGCCATCTTGCTGGTTGGCTTCATTTACATTTGGAAAAAGGGAGCCTTGGAATGGGATTAGAGCAAAAATTAGGTAATACCGGCGTGGTCACCACCACGCTTGAGAATGCAGTCAACTGGTCTCGCACCAACTCCATGTGGCCGATGCTTTTTGGTTTGGCTTGCTGCGCCATCGAAATGATGGCTGCCCAGGCTGCCAATTATGACATGAGCCGCTTTGGCATGGAATTGATGCGCGCCAGCCCTCGTCAATCGGACCTGATGATCGTGGCCGGCCGTGTCTCTCAAAAAATGGCCCCCGTGCTGCGCAACCTCTACGATCAAATGCCCGATCCAAAATGGGTGATCGCCATGGGCGATTGCGCTGCCTGCGGCGGCGTCTACAATAACTATGCCGTCCTGCAGGGTGTGGACGAAGTTGTACCGGTCGATATTTATGTGGCGGGCTGTCCGCCACGCCCTGAAGGCTTGATCAACGGGGTGGTTGCGCTTCATAACAAGATCAAAGGCGAACAATTCGCCAAGTGGAAATAAGAGGCCAAGCATGAACGAACTTCTTAATCCCGCTGTATTTGCAATTCAAGCGCGTTTTAACGGACAGGTCTCCGAATTCCGTGGAGATGTAACCATCCTCGTGCCCGCGGAAAAGATCATCGCCGCCGCCACCGCTTTGCGAGACGAATTCGACTTCGATATGCTTTCTGCTGAAACTGCCGTGGATTACTGCCCGCAGACCAATCCGCGCTTTCACATGGTTTACATCTTCTATTCCACCAAAACCCATCTTTATCTCACTTTCAGAGCACCGGTGAACGGAGACGATCCCAAGATCGCCACTATGGAAACCGTCTACCCCAACGCCAATTGGCGCGAACGCGAGATCTGGGATCTGATGGGCATCCGCTTTGAAGGTCATTCTGACCTGCGCCGCCTGTTATTGCCCCCCAACTGGGTGGGGCATCCCCTGCGCAAGGATTATCCGCTCGGATATGAAGAAGTGCAGTACACCTTCAACTTTGATGATATTGACTTACGCAAACCGAAAGGGGTGAGATAGATGAGAGAAATTCAAGAATTCACCCTTGATGAACTGAAACATCTCTTCAGCCCGAAGGCCTTGACCGGCGAAACCATGGTGCTGAACATGGGTCCGCAGCACCCCAGCACCCACGGCGTGCTCCGTCTGATCCTCGAACTGGATGGCGAGATCGTGCTCAACTGTGTGCCGGATATCGGTTATCTGCATACCGGCATTGAAAAGAATATGGAAGGCAAGACCTACCAAAAGGCCGAAGTGTTGACCGACCGCATGGACTATATGTACACCATGGGTAATAACCTGGTCTACTGCCTGGCGGTTGAAAAACTGACCGAGCTGAAATCTCCTGCTCGAGCAGATGCCATCCGCGTTATTCTATTGGAGCTTTCTCGTCTGCAATCTCACCTGCTGTGGATCGGTACATCCGCGCTGGACCTGGGCGCCATGAGCGTCTTTCTGTATGCGATGCGCGAACGTGAAATGATCCTCGATGTCTTTGAACTGGTTTCAGGCCAGCGTATGATGACCACTTTTATCCGCCCGGGCGGATTGTGGCGCGACGTACCGGTTGAATTTGAAGCAGCGGTCAAAAAGATCGTTGAAGTTTTTCCGAAACGTATTGACTCATACGAAGCCCTGCTTACCAAGAACCCCATTTTCATGGACCGCACCAAGGGCATCGGCAAAATTGACACCAAGACCGCCCTGGCGTGGGACGTAACAGGCCCCACGTTGAGAGCCACCGGTTTGGCGCACGATATCCGCAAAGCCAACCCCTACTGCGGCTATGAGCAGTATGATTTTGACATCCCCACCCAGACCACCGGTGATGTCTATGGTCGTTACCAGGTAAGAGTTGAAGAAATGCGGCAATCCGTGCGTATCGTGGAACAGGCGCTTAACAAACTGCCTTACGGACCTGTCCGCGACAACAACCCCAAATTCGTTCCCCCTCCGCGCTCAGAGATCGGCGTGAGCATGGAAGCGCTGATCCACCACTTCAAACTTTGGACGGAAGGCTTCATTCCGCCGGTAGGTTCGGTTTACTGCACCATTGAATCCCCGCGCGGCGAGATGGGCCTCTTCCTCGAATCTGACGGCAGCCCCAAACCTTATCGCGCGCACTACCGCACCCCATCTGTTCCGCTGCTTCAGATCATGCCCATCCTCTCAAAGGGCTGCTTTGTGGCAGATCTGATCGGCATCATTGGCAGTATTGATATCGTCCTGGGAGATACAGACCGATGAACCAACTGCTTAAAAAATATCCAGAAGAAATAAATCGGATCCTGTCCAGGTATCCCATTGACCGCAAGCAGGCTGCTGTGATGCCGCTGCTGCATCTGGCACAGGGCGAAGCGGGTTTCGTTTCACGCACCGCCTTGCAGGAGATCGCCGAAATCACAGGGGTAAGTGCCACCGAAGTGGCTTCAGTGGTCGGGTTTTACACTCTTTTTCACGATGCCCCAGAAGGCAAGATCAGGATGCAGGTTTGCACGGATCTGGCCTGCGACCTGCGCGGCGCCAGGGAATATCTCACCGGATTATGCGACCAACTGGGTGTCAAACCCGGCGAGACCACTGAAGACGGTCTGATCACCATCGAAGAAGTGAAGTGCCTGGCTGCCTGTGACAAGGCGCCGCTCTTTCAAGCCCAACTCGGCGACGAAGTGGAATATCACGAAAACCAGACTGCCGCCCGCACCGTGGATTGGCTGCGCTCGATGTCAGCGGCCATCAACGGTACTCCCCTCAAGACGGTGAAACAGGAAGAAGTCAATCCCGATGAAGGAGGCAGCCATGAGTGAGTTGATCTTGCTGCGCCACCGTGATATTGCGGGTTTGAACCAGTTAAAGACCTACATCGCCAACGGCGGTTTCGAAACCTGGAAGAAGGTCGTCACCAGCCGCAAACCCGAAGAGGTGCTTAACGACGTGAAAGCCTCCGGCTTGCGCGGACGCGGCGGCGCGGGCTTCCCTACCGGGGTGAAATGGTCCTTTCTGCCCAACAACATCTGGCCGCATTACGTGGTCGCCAACTCGGATGAATCCGAGCCGGGCACCTTTAAAGACCGCGAACTGCTCGAATTCAACCCGTATCAATTCATCGAAGGCTTGATGCTCACATCATACGCGGTTCAAGCCAACGATGCCTATATCTACTTCCGCGGCGAGTTCTCACAGATCGCCAAAAAGTTTGAAGAGCGGCTGGCCGAACTGACCGCCAAAGGCTACCTGGGCGATGCCCTCTTCGGTACGAAATACTCATTGCGCATCCATACCCACCTGGGTGCGGGCGCTTACATCTGCGGTGAAGAAACCGCGCTGCTCGAATCGATCGAAGGTCGTCTTGGGCAGCCCCGGCTGCGGCCTCCCTTCCCGGCGGTGGCAGGCCTGTTCGACAAACCAACGGTCATCAACAATGTCGAAACGCTGGCCAACATCCCTTACATCATGGAAAAGGGAGTGGATGCCTTCCGCAAGAACGGCACCGAAAAAAGCCCGGGCACCAAGATCTTCTCGTTATCTGGCCGTGTCAAGAAACCCGGCAACTACGAACTGCCGTTGGGCACCACTTTCAGAGAGTTGATCTACAAGTACGGCGAAGGCATCATCAACGACGCCCAGATCAAAGCCATCATGCCCGCCGGTGCATCTTCAACCTTGATCACCGCCACTGACGCGGTGCTTGACACCCCCATGGATTATGAGGCCACCACCGCGTTGGGTTCTCCGCTCGGTTCGGCTTCCGTGATGATATTGGATGAAACAACCAACATCAGCCACGTGATCAATGAGACCACACATTTCTTCTCACACGAATCCTGCGGCAAATGCACCCCCTGCCGTGAAGGCACCTTCTGGATGAGACACATCAGTGACCGCATCGAATCCGGCAAGGGCAAAAAAGAGGATATTGACCTGCTCAAATCAGTGGCAGGCCAAATGCAAAACAAGTGCTTCTGTGCCCTGGGAGAATTCTCAACCATGGCCGTGGTATCTGGCATACAACATTTCCGAGCTGATTTCGAAGCTCGTCTGGAGAGTTAACCAGATGGAAAAACGAGTAAACCTAACCATTGACGGACGTGCCGTCAGCGTGCCAGCCGGAATGAACATCGTGGATGCCGCCAAAACGGTGGGCATCACCATTCCGGTCTTTTGCCATCATCCAAAGCTCAAACCGGTGGGCATGTGCCGTCTCTGCCTGGTGGATATTGGCCGTCCGCAAGTGGACCGCGCCACCGGTGCCGCTGTCTTGAACGAAGACGGTACCCCCAAGATCGCCTTTGGTCCCAAACTTGAGACTGCCTGCACCACCCCAGTTTCTGAGGGCATGGTGGTTTGGGGCGCCACAGAGAAAGTCATGGCCGCCCGCAAAGACATCCTTGAGTTTTTGCTCACTTCGCATCCGCTGGATTGCCCGGTCTGCGACAAAGGCGGTGAATGTCCGCTGCAGAACCAGACCATGGAATTCGGTTCAGCCGACAGCCGCTTCTTGTTGGACGAAAAAAGCCATGCCAAGAAACATTTTTCCCTGGGTGAACTGATCACCCTCGACCGCGAACGCTGCATCCAATGCGCGCGCTGCGTGCGTTTTGAGGATCAGATCGCTGGCGACCCGGTGATCGGTTTCTACAACCGCGGACGCAAGCTGGAGATTGCCACCTATTCCGAACCCGGTTTTGATTCCATCTTTTCCGGTAATACCACTGACATCTGTCCCGTGGGGGCTCTGACCACCAATGATTTCCGCTTTGGTGCGCGTGCCTGGGAGATGAAACATAAACCCTCTGTTTGCAACCAATGCCCTGTGGGCTGCAACATCACCTACGACGTGCGCCGCGAAGCAAAAAGCAACGGCAAGACCGTGATCAAACGGATCATGCCTCGGCAGAATGAAGAAGTCAACGAGATCTGGATCTGCGATAAAGGCCGTTTTACTTATGCATACGCTGAAAGCCCCGAGCGCCTGACCCAGCCGCTGGTGCGCAAGAACGACGAACTGGTTCCCGTCAGTTGGGATGAAGCCCTGCAAACGGCTTCAGAAAAACTCCAGGCTGCGGGTAAAAGCGTCTATGCACTGGTTAGCGGCAGATTGTCACTTGAAGACCTATACGCTGTCAAAACCCTGACCAACCAGGTCAAGGGCAAGATCAGCCTTTACGCCAACATGGGCGGCGGGGAATGGGTTACACGCGTGGGCATGACCCCCGGTTCTGATCTCTCAAAACTCGAAAAAGGCTCCACCATCCTGGTGTTTGGCTCAGACCTGCACGAAGAGGCACCGATCTGGTGGCTGCGCGTCAAGCAGGCTGCCGAACGCGGTGTCACCCTGGTGAACGCCTCGGCACGCAAGACCCGCCTGGATCTATTTGCATCATTCAATCTCACCTATGCTTACGGCGAAGAAGAAAAAGCCGTGCGCGAATTATTTGAAGCTTCTTCCGATGCGGCAAAAGCTGTCAGCGGTGCGGCGAACCTTGTGGTCTTCATGGGCAGCGACGGCATGGGACAGGCTCAAACCACCGCCCTGGCCGGGTTGATCGCCGAAGGGTTGGTCAAGACCTCGCATTTCGGCAAACCCAACAACGGACTCATCCCCGTCTGGCAAACCGCCAACGAACAGGGCGCCTATGAACTGGGTATTCTGCCTGATGAGACCATGGCAGACGGCATCAGCGCCACCATGGCGCTTTATGTCGCCGGCGCCGACCCCGCCGCGGAAAACCCAACCCTGCGGGAGGCCATGCAAAAAGCCGGCTGCATCATCGTCCAGGACCTTTTCCTGACCGAGACCGCCAAAATGGCGGATGTTGTGCTGCCCACTCAGGCTATCATGGAACGCGATGGAACAATGGTTTCAGGCGAAAGACGCGCTCAAAAATTCGGCGCTGCCGTCCCTGCTGCCAGGAATACCAAAGCAGATTTCGAAATCACTTCCGTGCTGCTTGAAAAACTGGGCGGAGAAAAGCTTCCTGCCAATGCAGAAGAGCTCTACACCCTGCTTGCCAAAAAAGAATCAAACTTCAAAACAGTGTCTTTCAAAGCACTTTCTGAAACTCACGAACAATCGCCGCTGATGGGCCGCAACGAGGTTTACTATGGCGGCACCGGTTATGCGAATGACTTTGGGTTGGGCGTGACCTTGCCATTGGTCACCGGAGAGAACGGCATGCCACGAAAAACGCTGATGCCGGATGTCGTCAAACCGACCCGCAATCAGCGCCTTGCCTTGCCCGTAACGCACCTCTACGATCAAAGCAAGGCGGTGCATGCCAGCCTCTTGAAAGACCGCATTGCCAATACCTTAAGCTTGCACCCCGAGGATGCAGAAGCGCTAAAAGCAGAAAACGGCGCGCTTGTTACCCTCAAATTTGGCAATGCTGAGTATGAACAAAAAGTAACGGTCTCTTCAGATCAACCCAAAGGCACGCTGCTGGTCACCCGCAATTGCGGCTTACCCGTCTGGCAGCCCGAAGCCGTGGAGATCGTGGTCAACACCCCGACGACTGAGCGAGGAGCACTATGACATTTGGTTTATTCCTGGAATGGTTTATCAAATCACTGGTGGTCATCCTTGCCATGACGATCGGCTTCGCCTATGTGACCTGGTTTGAACGCCGCGTGCTGGCCAAATTTCAAGCGCGCATCGGTCCGAACCGCGCCGGCAAGGAAGGTCTCTTGCAGCCGGTGGCTGATGCCCTCAAATTGATCTTCAAAGAAGAACTGGTGCCTGCCAATGCCGATAAACTGATCTTTATTTTGGCACCGGTCATCACCATGATCCCCGCCTTGATCATCACCGGCGTGGTGCCCTGGGGACCGCCCATCACTCTCTTCGGCAAGACATTCACCCTGTCCGTCTCGGATATCAACCTGGGCGTACTCTTCATCCTCACCGTGACCTCCATCTCGATCTACGGCATCACATTGGCCGGTTGGTCTTCAAACAATAAATATGCCACCATGGGCGGTCTGCGCGCCACAGCCCAGATGATCAGCTATGAACTGGCGCTTGGTCTGGCGTTTATCGGACCCATCCTGATCGCAGGATCCATGGGCATCAACGACATCGTCAACGCACAACAACATGTTTGGTTTGTCATCTATCAACCGCTTGGTGCGATCATCTACATGATCGCCGCCATTGCCGAGATCAACCGTTCACCTTTTGATATGCCCGAAGCGGAACAAGAACTGACTGCCGGTTACCACACTGAGTACAGTGGTATGAAATTCGCCCTGTTTTTCATGGCTGAATACATCAAGATGATTGCCATCTGTATGATCGGCGCCTCCCTCTTTTTAGGCGGATATTGGGGACCCGGCGTGGCTGCTTACCCCTGGCTCGGACCGCTTTACCTGTTCATCAAAGTGGTGATTCTGCTCTTCGTGTTGGTTTGGATCAGAGCCACCCTGCCGCGTTTCAGATATGACCGCCTGATGGCCTTCGGCTGGAAAATCTTGTTTCCACTGGCGCTGCTTAATGTGATGGTTACCGCACTGGTGATCACCCTGGTTGGAGGTTAAGATGCTGCGTGGAATGTTTACCACTTTAAAAGCACTTTTTGAGAAACCCGTCACGATTCAGTATCCCGAACAGAAACGGCCGGTGCGTGTGCGTTATCGCGGGCGGCATGAACTGAAACGCTACGACAACGGCCTGGAGAAATGCATTGGCTGTGCTCTATGTGCCGCGGCCTGCCCGGCGGACGCCATCTTTGTGGAAGCCGCTGAAAACACGGATGACGAACGTTATTCCCCTGGTGAACGTTATGCCAGCACTTATGAGATCAATATGCTGCGCTGCATCTTCTGCGGTTTTTGTGAAGATGCCTGCCCCACCGAAGCGATCGTGCTTGAGCACGATTACGAACTGGCTTACACCGACCGCGCGTCAGCGATCTTCACCAAAGATAAATTGATCGTGAAAGTTCCGATGGGCGGCAGCCCCACACCGCAAAAAACCGAACCCGGCTTGTATACACGTTCGGTACCTGAGATGAAAGACCCCGTGGATTAGGGAGGCGCGCATGATATTAAACCTACTCTTATTTCTGGCTCTGGCGGTGATCGCTATCGCCGCAGCGGCAGGCCTGATTCTCAGCCGCAACACCGTTTACTCGGCTCTATTTCTGATCATCAATTTTTTGGCCGTGGCTGTCGTTTACCTGGTGATGGGTGCGCCCTTCATCGCACTGGCCCAGATCACCGTTTACGCCGGCGCCATCATGGTGCTCTTCCTCTTCGTTATCATGCTCCTGGGGGCTGAAAAGCCCAAGGAAGTTGAGCAGATGAAGTGGCAGCGTCCGCTTGCGATCGTTCTGGCCGGTGCCATCCTGGTGGAGGGTGTTTATGCTCTCATCACCCGTGTGGCAGTGACCGTCACCACCAGCCCCGCAACCGCTGCGTTATCAGACCCCAAAACATTGGGGATCAGCCTTTATACCAAATATTCACTTCCCTTCGAGATCACTTCTGTCGTTCTGCTGGTAGCCGCCATTGGCGCCGTTGTTTTGACCAAAAAAACCAAGAAAGAGGCAGGTAAATAATATGATCCCTATCGTATATC